>NZ_VOZT01000016.1:0-70989 GCF_013419625.1 Acinetobacter sp. YH12070
TACCCCGCACCTTGCGGTGCCTCGTTACATTGTCGAAGGCGCTCTTTATTCAGCCTTCTAGATTCACCCGGTGACACGGGTGGTTCCCGCAGGGGGAACAACTTCATTAAGCGACTTCGTGTCGCACTTCGACGAACTTGTTAATGTGTGCCATGAAAAAGCTCCTTGTTAAATTGATAAATCTTGGCAATGATTTAATAATAATGATTCTTATTTGCAATGTAAAAGAGAAAATTCGATTTATGATCATTGAATTTTTAAATTACTGTTTAAATAATGGCAGACAGTGAACAAAAAAGTCGGAGAAAATTCTAAAGTTTCATCTGCTGAAAGTATTGAAGTGAGCGTGTTTTAAACGCATTAATGGTCTTTAAAATGTAGCGGAAATCAGCAGTTAAATATCATTCCTATAAGTTTTTAAACTAATAAAAATGATAAATTAGATTTATGTGAATACGTGGTTATAATCGATTTAACGAAAGAATTTACCCAGTCCAGTGGAGCAAATCGACATGGCAGGCGAAACCCAAAAAGCGGAAACCCAAATAAAAAAAACCTTGTATGACAAATTGTGGGATGACCATCTAGTAAAACAGCGAGATGATGGCTCTTCATTATTGTATATCGACCGTCATTTATTGCATGAAGTGACTTCTCCACAAGCCTTTGAAGGGCTACAACTTGCAGGTCGTAAACCGTGGCGTTTAAGCGCTAATGTTGCAACGCCAGACCATAACGTACCTACGTCTACTAAGGAGCGTGCTGAAGGTATTGCAGGTATTGAAGATGATACCTCACGTATCCAAGTGCAAACTTTAGATGACAACTGTAAAACTTTTGATGTTGCCCAGTTTGACATCAACGATGTACGTCAAGGTATTGCGCACGTGGTGGGGCCTGAACAAGGTTTAACCTTGCCCGGTATGACCGTGGTATGTGGTGACTCACATACTGCAACGCATGGTGCATTTGGTTGCTTGGCTCATGGTATCGGCACATCGGAAGTTGAACACGTATTGGCGACTCAATGCTTAGTTCAAAAGAAAATGAAGAATATGTTGGTGCGTGTTGATGGTCAATTGGGTCAAGGCGTAACTCCTAAAGACGTGGTTTTAGCGATTATCGGAAAAATCGGTACGGCGGGTGGTACAGGTCACGCGATTGAATTTGGTGGTCAAGTGTTCCGTGATATGTCGATCGAAGGTCGTATGACGGTATGTAACATGGCGATCGAAGGTGGCGCGCGCGTGGGTATGGTGGCTGTCGATGACAAAACCATTGCCTATGTGAAAGACCGTCCGTATGCACCGAAGGGCGAACAGTGGGACGCTGCAGTAGAGTATTGGAATACTTTAGTGTCTGATGAAGGTGCGCATTTTGATACTGTTGTGGTATTGCAAGGTGAAGATATTGAGCCACAAGTGTCTTGGGGGACTTCTCCTGAGATGGTGATTCCTGTATCTCAAGCAGTGCCAACTTTAGAACAAGCCAAAGATGACGTACAGCGTAATGACTGGACACGTGCATACAACTATATGGGCTTAGAAGCGGGTCAAGCTTTGGCAGATATCCAATTAGACCGTGTATTCATTGGTTCATGTACCAACTCACGCATCGAAGATATTCGTGCAGCGGCTGAAGTGGCCAAAGGCAAAAAAGTGGCGGCATCGATTAAACAAGCCATGGTGGTTCCGGGTTCAGGTTTAGTTAAAGCACAAGCAGAAGCAGAAGGCTTAGATAAAATCTTAATTGAAGCAGGCTTTGAATGGCGTGAGCCGGGTTGCTCAATGTGTTTGGCAATGAATGCTGACAAGTTGCAACCGGGTGAGCACTGTGCATCAACGTCTAACCGTAACTTCGAAGGTCGTCAAGGTAATGGTGGTCGTACGCATTTGGTGAGTCCAGCAATGGCAGCAGCTGCGGCAATTGCAGGTCACTTCGTTGACGTTCGTACCTTCTAATCAGGGCTAATAGGAGCAAATCGCATGAAAAAATATACCGTTGAACAAGGTATCGTTGCACCATTAGACCGTGCCAATGTTGATACAGATTTAATTATTCCAAAACAGTTTTTGAAATCTATTAAGCGTACAGGCTTCGGAGCCAACTTATTTGATGAGTTGCGCTATTTGGATGAAGGCTATTTAGGTCAGGACATTTCAAAACGTCCGATTAACCCCGATTTCGAATTGAACAAACCGCGTTATCAAGGTGCGTCGATTTTGATCTCTCGTGCAAACTTTGGTTGTGGTTCGAGCCGTGAGCATGCGCCTTGGGCATTAGAAGAATATGGTTTCCGTACTGTCATTGCACCAAGCTATGCGGATATTTTCTTTAATAACAGCTTTAAAAATGGCATGTTGCCAGTGATCTTGTCTGAAGAGATCGTAGATCAGTTATTTAAAGAATGTGCTGCATCTGAAGGCTATCAATTAACCATTGATTTGGCTGCGCAAGAAGTACGTACACCGAGTGGTGAAGCATTTACATTTGAAGTCGATCCATTCCGTAAACACTGCCTATTGAATGGCTTGGATGATATCGGTTTAACCTTACAAGCAGCCGATGATATTCGCGCTTATGAAGAAAAAACCAAAGCATCTCGCCCTTGGGTATTTGCAGAAATTAAAGCTTAAGTCAGTGTCACTGTAGAACTTCTTAGTAGTCAGTCGGCTTAAGTCTTGCTAATATCAGGCGAAACAAAATTTATACGTTAGCCAGAATTTATCAGGTTGGGTTCGAAAAATGAAAAAGTTCTTCGGTCAGCTGGTTGTAACGGGAGCGCTGTTCGCAACGCTCTCTGCCTGTCAAAGCTTTGACACGGCACGCATTAAAAATGTGAAAGAAACTGAAAGTACAAAAAATAATGCTCTGATTTACTGTGCAGGTACAGCGCATTGTGAATTTGAGCGTTTTGATCAAATACAGGTGGTTGATCCAAATAATCAACATGTACAACGTGCTGCGATTAAAGCAGGCATTGTACGGTTGAATGGTCGTTCATTGTCTGAGCCTAATCCTTTGTATTTGTCTGTACCTTCAGGTCAGCATGAAGTCGTGATTCGCTATTATCCAATTTCTCAGGAAAAAGCAGAGCGCTTGCATGTCATTCACAACTTTAGGTCCAAACACGAGTACACCTTTAAAATGTACCGTGAGCGTTCAAAAAACACAGGCAGTTTACTAGATAAATCTGCGCCTGATCCGCTCTGTGTAGACTTAAAGCAAGGTGCAAAAACGATTCGACGTTTCTGCCGACCCTACAATGTCCTCACAGGACTTGGTGAGTTTGTAGAAAAGAAACTTTAAATCCGACTGGTAATCAAGCCAGCGTATAAATGGAAAGACTCATGTCAAAACATATTTTGATTTTACCAGGTGATGGTATTGGTCCTGAAATCGTGAAAGCGGCTGAACAAGTGCTGACACGTGTAAACGAAAAATTCAACTTAGGTTTGACTTGGGAACAAGGTCTTTTAGGTGGTGCAGCGATCGACGCGCACGGTTCACCTTATCCAGAAGTAACAGCAGCACAAGCGAAGACTGCTGATGCGATTTTATTGGGTGCAGTGGGTGGTCCTAAGTGGGATACCATTGAGCGTTCAATTCGTCCAGAACGTGGCCTATTAAAAATTCGTTCAGAATTAAATTTATTTGCCAATTTACGTCCAGCAATTCTTTATCCGCAGCTTGCAGATGCGTCGAGCTTAAAACCTGAAATCGTAGCAGGTTTGGATATCTTGATCGTACGTGAGTTAACTGGCGGGATCTATTTCGGTCAACCACGTGGTATTCGTGAACTCGAAAACGGTGAAAAACAAGGTTTCAATACTGACGTATATGCAGAATCTGAAATCAAGCGTATTGCCAAAGTTGCTTTTGAAATGGCGAACTTACGTGGTGGTAAAGTGTGTTCAGTGGATAAAGCCAACGTGCTAGAAGTGACTGAGCTTTGGAAACAAACCGTAACTGCGTTAAAAGAAGAGCAGTATCCTGAAATTAACTTGTCTCATATGTACGTTGACAATGCTGCCATGCAATTGGTCCGTGCGCCAAAACAGTTTGATGTAATCGTGACAGGTAACTTGTTCGGCGATATCTTGTCTGATGAAGCGGCGATGTTAACCGGTTCTATCGGCATGCTGCCATCGGCTTCTTTAGATGAAAATGGTAAAGGTATGTATGAACCTTGCCACGGTTCAGCACCAGACATCGCAGGTCAAAACATTGCGAACCCATTAGCAACAATTCTGTCTGTTGCTATGATGCTACGTTATACCTTCCGTGAAGAAGCGGCGGCAAAAGCAATTGAAGATGCTGTAGGTAATGTCTTAGATCAAGGCTTACGTACAGGTGACATCATGTCAGAAGGCAGTACTCAAGTCGGTACTGTTGAAATGGGTCAAGCTGTAGTTTCTGCATTGAACTAATGGCGAATCAAAAAACGCAGCGTTTATGCTGCGTTTTTTTGTGCCTACAAATTATCAATCCTAGAATTGATGCACTAACAGGTGCGACCAGTTAATCGGACATCAGTTGCAATATTATGCTTTATGCGAAATTGAATAAGGCAGTTTAACTCAACCTCATAGCGTGTATTTCCACTGGGAATCGGCACAGCAGCGCCGCTGCCCATGCCCATCGCAGGATTTTCCGCCATCGGTAAAGGAATACTAATCGGGCGTGCGACACGATAAAGGAGGTAGTCCGAACTGACCTCCACGGGAGAAGTCCTTTGATAGCCCAGTTTGCTGAGGTCGAGTTCTGCTTGAATCGTTTGGCTCGATTGACCAATAAATGAGGCTAAATAGCGTTCACGTTCAACGGATGAGAGAGTTGAAGTCGTGGTACAGCCAGCCAATAACACAATGCTTAGAACGCAACCCATGCTCAATGTGGAGTGAATAAAATGGTGATCTTCGTAAACCTGATGTTCCAAAATAAATTTCATGGATCAGCTCCTCACGAAATAAATTCAGTTTAGTCAGATTGGTCTGTATAACACTGTAGTCATTTGATACACGGTCATCCGAGCAGGATTAGCCTCTAGTATTCAAATACAGGATCAACAAGCTTTACTGACATAGTCAATGGATTCAACGATTTGGTTGCGTAATTTGAACTCGATTTTACATTCCATATCGACAGTGATTCCACCTTTAGAAGGCGTTGGGATCGGTGCGCCCATGGCTATACTGGTGCCGATATTTGGTGTACCTATTGGGATTGGCATCGAGCGTACAATCGTATAGCTAAGTTTTTCATTGCTTTGTACTAGTGCTCCCATCACTTTGTAGCCCAATTGACTTAAGTTGAGCTCTTTACGAACTTGATCAGCTGGCTGTCCAATATCGTGTTGTAGGGATTGATTGAGTTGCTTTTGGCCTGTCGTGGCACAAGCAACTCAAAAGACAGCACCGACTAATCCTAGATGTTTCATATGATTTTATATCCTTATATTTTAAATTTTTTAATCGAATTTTTATGTTTTTAGACTGTAAAGGAAAGCAAATTTGCAGTCAATTTTTATCATTGCATTGAAATAGATACAAAAAAAAGCCACTTATAAAGTGGCTTTTTCGCTTCGCTAAAACTTAGCGCGCACGGTAAGTGATACGACCCTTAGTCAAATCATAAGGTGTCATTTCTACTTTAACACTGTCGCCAGTCAAAATACGGATATAGTGTTTACGCATTTTGCCAGAGATGTGAGCAATCACTTCATGACCGTTTTCTAAACGTACACGGAACATAGTATTAGGAAGCGTCTCGGTGACAACGCCTTCGAACTCGATGAGTTCCTCTTTATTGGCCATAGCCTACCTGAATGAATAAATTAGCAAGGCGCAAATTATAGTCAATTTTTTTTCAGAATACAAGCCGTAAAAGGCTTTGAACTGATCGACTGTCAGTAAAATAAGCGAACAATTCAGTTAAATATTTTCAACAAAAAATGTGCAGTAACTGTTGTCAGTTTGGTCAATCGCAGTTAATCTAAAATCAATCTTTTTAGGTATAAATGAAGTACATACAAGGAAGGTTCTGGAGTGGGTCAGCTAACTGATGCATCTGTTGTGTTGCGTTTAGGGTATCAAGCGATTCGTCGTGCCGGATTGCCAACAGAAGAAATTTTAACAAAAGCGGGTGTGGCATTAAATCAGGTTGAAACCAATGACCGTACCCCATTGAATGCGCAATTTGCATTCTGGGTGGCTGCAGAAGAAGTCAGTAAGGATCCTGACATTGGTTTGCATCTGGGAGAGCATTTGCCTTTATATCGAGGGCAGGTGATTGAACACTTATTTATATCATCTGAGAATTTTGGTGAAGGTTTAAAGCGGGCTTTGGCGTATCAACGCTTAATCAGCGATGCCTTTCATGCGCAATTGGTGATAGAAGATGACCGCTGCTATTTGACCAATGGTCATCAGCCTTGGGCAGAAAATATCGTGAATCGTCATTTTTCTGAATGCGCGATGTCCGGTGTTTTGCGTTTCTTTAAGTTTATTACTGAAGGGCGTTTTCAGCCGATTTATATCGACTTTAACTTTAGTCAGGGCGCGCCAGATGATGAGTATTTCCGTGTTTATGAATGCCCTGTGAGCTTAGGGCAAAAAGAAACCCGATTGTATTTTGATCCGGCTATTTTAGAGTATCAATTGTGGCAGGCAGAACCTGAGTTATTACAATTGCATGAGCAGTTAGCGATTGAAAAACTTCAGGAGTTGGCGCGTTATGATTTGGTTGGTGAAGTTCGCCGTGCTATTGGTTCAACGCTTGAAAGTGGTGAAACCACACTCGAAACGGTCGCTGCACAGCTCAACATTACCCCACGTCGTTTACGGACTCAGTTGTCAGAAGCCAATACCAGTTTTCAGCAAATTTTGTCAGACTATCGCTGTCGTTTGGCTAAAAAATTATTGGCCAATACCAATGAAAGTGTGGAGCGCATTGTTTACTTAACGGGTTTTTCTGAGCCAAGTACGTTCTATCGCGCATTTAAACGCTGGACCAATGAAACGCCTGTGGAATACCGTAAGCGGAAGCAGCGTTAAGGTTGATCTTCGATAAAATCCTTCCCTAAACAGAATCCCTCCTTTGAAAGGGGTACTTTCATTTTTAGAACCTAGCAATGGCGAAAATGACACTCATCCCTCTGTGAAAGGGAGGTTGGGAGGAATTTTTTATTCAGGCATATTTAACCAATGAGGTCCCAGCGGAACTTGAGGAAGTTCAAACTGTGCTGGATAGTCTGCATGGATAAAATACAGCCCATCGGGCGGTGCGGTGACACCAGCTGCTTTTCGGTCTTCAGCCGCAAAAATGTCGTCAATATGGTCAACGTCATACATACCTTGCCCAATTTCCAATAAACAGCCCATGATGTTACGCACCATGTGATGTAAAAAACCATCGGCCTGAATATCTAGGACCAAGTAACATCCGTGTTGGATCAAGCGACAATGACTGACATGACGAACGGGCTGATTGGACTGACACGCTGCGGCACGGAAGCTTTCGAAATTATGAGTGCCTTCAAATTTGGCCGCGGCACGTTGCATTTTCAGCACATCTAGCTTGGCATAAACATGAGTCACTTGTTTGTGCAGTAAAGCTGGGCGCTGTGGATTGTTATAGACCACATAGCGATATCGACGCGCTTGCGCCTTAAAGCGGGCATGGAAGTCCTGATCCATTTCCTTAATCCATTGGATGGAAATATCACGGGGTAATTGGCTATTGCTGCCCATTAACCATCCACGAATGGGACGAATCGCCTGAGTATCGAAATGTGCCACCATATTGGTTGCATGGACGCCGGCATCTGTTCGGCCAGCGCCGTGCAACATGATTGGCTCATTGGCCACTTTGCTGAGGACGGTTTCAATGGTTTCTTGCACGCTTGGTACGCCCGGTTGCTGAGTTTGCCAGCCCTTGTATTGCATGCCACAAAACTCAATCCCAATCGCAAAACGTTGCATAGTTACCTCAAATGACTTAATCGTTCCAATGCGCAGTCCAGTCTGCGGCACTGCCGTATTGTAAATACATTTTCAAACATTTGGCATAAAGATCTGCATGACCCAAACAATTGCTCAGTAATATTCCACTATCTTTGACCCAGTCACTGACAGCATAGCGCTGATCTATACCGCCATGAACAACCTGTGTACTTAAAATAATTTTGCAATTTTTTTGTTGTATAGCCTTTAATACATTGAGTAACTCAGCATCAACGGCAATATTGCCTGTGCCAAAACCTTGCAGAATTAAAACATCTGGCGTGTGTGTAAGCAGGGCGGCTAAATTTTGACTGTGTAGATCAGTTGTTATCGGTTGCCACATCCAATTCAGGCAATTGAAATGAGCCGCTTTGTCTAAATCATTGACTTGAACAATATAAGGCGATGTCAGCATTGAAAGTGGCTGTGTGGCTGGCAGCCCATCAAAGGCTTTCAGATCGGTTGTATGTACTTTTAGTGCGGATTGAGCATGCATCAGTTGATGATGAAAGGCCAAATAAACCCCAACACTCGATTGATGTACCGATTCCAATGCAAAATTTAAATTGTCGATGGCATCGGTAAATTCACGGGTGTTGTCACCAGCCACATTAAACAGCGGATATTGGCTGCCTGTAAGCACGATATGAGCAGACTGTGCCATAAAGTGTGCAAGTACTGCGCTGGCATAGCTAAGCGTGTCTGTGCCATGAATAATTACGAAATGCTGAAATTGTTGTAATTGCAAGCTTTGGATTTGCTGAATCAGCGCCAACCAGTCGGGTGCAGTACAAGCACTACTGTCACGAATGACAGGTGCGACAAAACATTCAATGTTTAGGTGTAGTGGCAGCACATGCTGTAATTTAGGTAAAAACACATTCGCTGGCATGGGGCTTAAAGGTTCACCGATACAACCGAAAGTACCACCCATATAAATAAGAGCAATTTTTTTCATCATAAAAAAAGCAGCCTTGAAAGACTGCTTTAGTTTAAATCGCTTTAGTTTAAGATGCGATTTGATTCAGTAACTGATCTGCTTGTTGACGCTGAGCTGAAGAAAACTCAGCCTCTTTTTCAGTCAAAATTTCACGTGCAGCGTCATAAGCACCTAGTTTGATGTATTGCGCTGCCAATTCAAGATTCAATTCAATTTCATTGACTTCAACCAGTTCAGGGAAAGATTGAACCAATGGATCGTTTTGGTCTGTAGCAGATGGGGTTGACGGTGTGCCTAAACCGCTAATGTCAAAACTCACACCACTTGATGCAGGTACGGCAGGTTTCTCTTCAGGCGTAGACTCTAAGTTAAACTCAGTTGCAGGAGCGACAACCGCTTCTTCTGTTTTTGCTGTTTCAAAAGCACCTAAGTCAAAGTTTAAGGTTGGAGCTTCAACTTTGTTTTCTTCTACAGCTGGTGTTTCTGTTGTAAATGAAAAATCTAAAGGCTCGATTTTTTCTTCTACAGTTTCTGTTTTAGTTTCAGCCGCAGCTTCAGTGCTTGGGGCAAAGTCCATTGCAAAATCAATTGGTTTGATTTCTTCAACGGCAGGAGATGGCTGAGCAATCTCTTCGGTTTTCGGTATCGCTTCAAGTGCAGGTTCTGGTGAAATTGAAAGCGTGTCAAATTCAAGCGGCTGTATTTTTTCAGCAGGCGCACTTTCAACTGGGGTAGAAATGTCTGCTTTTGCAGGCGTTTCAGTGGTGAAATTAAAATCTAGAGGCTTTTGTTCTTCAGAGATTGGTTTAGTTGGCGCTGAATTCATGAGCGCATCAAAATCTGAGGTATTGTTTGCAATTTTAGGAGTTGATGATGTAGAAGAATGATGAATCGCAATATCTTCATCAACATGTGAATTGTCAAACTCTACTTTTTTTGCTTCAGCTTGTTCTAAAATTTCATCGAGTTCAAGTGAACGAATATGGCTCAGCAATTGGCTGATGGCAAATTCGTCTTTTTGTAAAATGTGAATATCTAATAGATATAGATACAACTCATGTTGTGAGTTGTCACGTTTTAATGATTGATTAATTTGCGCTTCAGCAGAAAAGAAATTACGTTCCGCAATTAATTTTTCAATTTTACCACGAGCATCGGTCGTTAACGGCGTCATTGATTTTTTTTCAATGACACTGCTTTCAACCACTTGAGTTTTCTTCGGAGTCGCTTTGGCCGAAACACCCGTTTTCTTGGTTTTAGTGGATGTTGGTTTGGCTTTATCTGATTCTTGACCTTTTTGGCGTTTGTTTAAAAAAACCAATACGATCACTAAGATCACTAATGGAATCACATAAATCAGCATGTTTTAACCCCTTGGAGATAGAGCGATATACAGTTGCACTCATCCCTATAAAATCTTGATTGGTAACGTTTTAGTTTATTGGCTTCTTTTATCTGCTTGTTGAGCTTTCAACTGTTGTTGCAATTGGGCAAGACGAGCATTTAATAATTGAATTCTGTGATCCTTTTGATTTAGCGCCAATTCTAATTGAGTTACGTTTCTCTGTAATTTAACGGTTTTTTCACGAGATGTCATAACTTTTAATGACAACTCTTTCGAAGTTTTATTCTTTTCTGCTGCACTGTTGGCAGAAGATTGTGCTGAATCTTGCGCTTTCTCTGCAACCAGACTCATTTCAGCTTGATTTAAGCGGTATTTGGTTTTGCCTGACTGCTTCGAAGGCACTTTGGTAAGTTCTGTAGCAGAGACTTTGACAGGCTGTTTTGCTTGCTGCATACCATGCAGATTTAAGGCAGCACCACGGCGCAGACGGTTGACATCGCCTTGAATGAATGCATGTTCGTTACTGTTTTTAATCTGTTGCATGACTTCAGAAACAGGGCGGTTTTGTTCTGTCGCAATACGTGAGGCAATCCCCCAAAGGCTTTCATTCGAGCGAACCACATATTTTGCCGCTGGTGTTGCTGTCGATGCAGCTGCAGTACTTGTTGGTTTTGGTGTAGATGTTGTTTGAGCTGTCGTTGTTGGATTTTCACGTTTCTGTGCTGCCTGTTCCGCAGCAAATTTTTGTGCCAATGGGTCTTGAGATCTTGCAGTTGATGCTGTTGCAGCTTGCATTTCTGAACTGACAGAACCGGTCGAATTGGTTTTTGTAACTTGCGAAATTGATGTTTCAGAACCAGATGATGTACTTGCGCTATTTTGCTCCGCAGGTGCAACGCTATAATTTTGCACATGCGTGACAGGTTCAATCGCAACAGGCGTTGACGTTGCTAATTGTGCTAACTTCGGCGGTGTTTTGGTGCTGAGTAATAAGGGTTGTTCTGCAGCTACAGGTGCTTTTGCGGTGTAGAGGGTGCTGACAGGTAAATTTAAGGCAATTTCTTTTTCATTTACGATCACAACAGGTGCTAAAGCACGCTCATTGGCACGGGTTTGAGTCGCATTCGACGGCGCTGGATTGCGTTTTAATGGGGTACGAATTTGTTGCAGGCGTGAAGCATTACCTTCTTTAATATTGACAATAAAATTAAGCTCAGCCTCGGTCACTGGACGCGAAGAGGTAATGGTAATTACCCCATTGCCCGCACCATCACGACGCGTGAAGAAGTTTAAATGCCCCGGTGGTTGATGCCCTGTACCCATACTCAATAAATCCTCTGCCGTGGCTAAACTTGCATTGAGCGGCACAGATGTATTTGAGTGGCGAAAATGAATCTCAGCGTACAGCAATTCCCCGGGTGCTGACTGGACTTGTACAGGATCAATGCTGATCGCTTGAATGTTTTGAGATGCAATAACGGCTAAAATGGCGATCTTTAATTTGTTATATACGGTCATCTTAATCTTTAGCTCGAATATATGTCGCATGGCGAAAATTATAGATTAGCGAGTTGTCGAAGAATTGTAAAATATTTACACGACAGTTACATAAAAAAGCCGATCAATTGTGATCGGCTTCTTATTCAGAGACTTAAAAATGCTTAAGCATTTTTATAATCAATGAGAATTCTTAGCATACGACGTAAAGGTTCAGCAGCACCCCAAAGCAATTGGTCACCCACAGTGAATGCACCTAGGTATTCTTTACCCATATTGAGCTTACGTAGACGACCAACTGGAACAGACAAGGTGCCAGTTACAGCAACAGGAGTCAGATCAGTCATTGAAGCTTCACGCGTATTCGGAACCACTTTAGACCAATCGTTGGCACTAGCGATGATATCTTCGATTTCATCTAGTGGAACATCTTTACGAAGTTTTAAAGTCAATGCTTGTGAGTGACAACGCATCGCACCAATACGTACACAGTGTCCATCGATTGGAACGATTTGCTGGTTGCCTAAGATCTTGTTGGTTTCAACTTGACCTTTCCATTCTTCTTTCGACTGACCGCTTTCAAGCTGTTTGTCGATATAAGGAATGAGCGAACCTGCTAGAGGCACACCGAAGTTTGCAGATGGGAAACCTTCGCCACGTTGTAATTGTGCAATTTTAGAATCGATATCTAAAATTGGTGAACGTGGGTCATCCAGCAAATCTTTAGTATTGTTGTACAAGTAGCCCATACCTGAAATCAGTTCACGCATGTTTTGCGCGCCTGCACCAGAAGCCGCTTGATACGTCATAGACGTTGCCCATTCCACTAAATTATTTTGGAATAGACCGCCTAAACCCATCAGCATAAGTGAAACGGTACAGTTACCGCCCACGAATGTTTTTGTACCTTTCACTAAGCCGTCTTTGATTACGTTCATGTTTACTGGGTCAAGTACGATGATCGCTTCATCATCCATACGTAAAGTCGATGCAGCATCGATCCAGTAGCCATTCCAGTTTTCTGCTTTCAGCTTAGGGAAAACTTCAGTCGTATAATCGCCACCTTGGCAGGTGATAATGACATCCATTTGCTTCAGACTATCAATGTCCGTTGCATCCATAAGTGCTGGGGCAGTCTTACCACCAAACGCAGGGGCTTCACCACCTGCATTACTGGTAGAAAAGTAAAACGGTTCGAAATGAGCGAAATCGTTTTCTTCAACCATACGTTGCATAAGGACGGAACCAACCATCCCGCGCCAACCGACCAGACCTACTTTCATGTCACTTTGCCTCGGTGCGTTAAAAAAATAAAAAGGGGGTTCGAGTGTACCAAAAGGGCGCATAACTGCAAGCGCTACATAATGAAAACACCAATAATATTGTGCAATATATCTTGTTTATGTTACATGCAAAACTGATATAAATTTATGAATCAATAAAAAATAAAGAATATAAGGGAGGCGTAATGATTTGGATTGAAATACTGGCTGGCTTCGTCATTTGGTTGACATTTTGGTCACTCATACCACGAGATGAATGGTGGTTTCGTGGTGCAGATTTTCCGCGTCTGCAAATCTTGGCTTTGGGCATATTTGCCTTCATAGGCTTAATTTTATGGAATGCTGAATGGGACTTGGCGCGTGAAATCATTTTAATTGGGTTGATTGCTGCCTTGGCATATCAATTAAAAATGGTTTTGCCTTATACCTTTATTTGGAAAAAACAAGTCAAAAAAGTTCGATCAGACCAGTTAGATAAACAGAAACAAATTTCAATCATTGTCTCAAATGTACTTACGCCGAATACTCAATATCACTTATTATTGGCACAAATACAAAAGCATCAACCTGACTTAGTACTCACGCTAGAAACCGATCAAACTTGGCAAAATGAATTGGCAGTGATTGAGGCTGATTATCCTTACCGCGTACCCGTACCTTTGGATAATTTGTATGGGATGCATTTGTATAGCAAGTTAGAACTTAGTGAAACTAAAGTCAAATTTATTCTCAGTGATGAAATTCCTTCGATCCATACCCGAGTCACCTTAGCATCAGGAAATCAGGTTCAACTGTATTGTTTACATCCCAAACCGCCAAGTCCAACAGAAGCCAAAGATTCAACTTTACGCGATGCAGAATTGCTGATTGTGGGCGATCAGATTAAAGATTTAGATGAAAGTTGCATCGTTATGGGGGACCTGAATGATGTGGCATGGTCACGTACTACACGACTCTTTCAACGAATCAGTGGGCTTTTAGACCCGCGTGTTGGACGTCATTTCGTAAATACCTTTCATGCCAATTATCCACTGCTGCGTTGGTCGCTCGACCATATTTTTCATAGTACAGATTTTGCATTGGTACATATGGAACGCTTGCCCAATATCGGTTCAGACCATTTTCCAGTCTATGTGGTGCTGCAAACAGGCAGGGTATTTGAGCAAATCCAAGAAGAATTAGAGCAAACAGATGAAGATGAACAAGAAGCGCAAGAGGCAATTCAGGAGGGTATAGAAAAAGCTGAGGAAGAGGAGAAGATTGTGACTGATGAAATCGCCCGTGATTATAAGGATGGTACGAAGGCACCTTGATTTTGTTTGATTTAAGAGAAAAGTGTAAGAAATAGCTTACACAGCTTTCGGCTTCTGACGAATGGTCAGGTCAAGTGTATTGACTTATTCTTTGTTCATCGGCACATGGAACTGGGAACGGAACATCCCACTAAGGAAGACGAAGCCGATGGAAGCATCACGGAACGGATGCAGGAAAGGAAAGCCAATAAAAAATAAAAAGAATACTTGTGAAAGCACAACCTCATAGACCCGAGTTTTGCAGGATGCAGAACTCGGGTTTTGCTTTTGTGATATAGAATTTTTTGCTTTTCTTTTGATCAATTTCTTTATACAGTGTGCCAAGAAAAAAACGATGAATTTCCAATAAAAATATAGGTATGAGACGTTCTATGCTGTCCGAATGGCACCAAAAAATATTGCAGATTACACACTTATCCACCGATGCACTTTCCATTTACCTTGGCTTAATACTGTTCTTTTTTGTGGCCTTTTGCCATCACCGCCAATTGAAATCACCTTATGCGATTTGGACGGTTGTGGTCGTCGCAGTGGGATTGGAATTGTTTAATGCACGCCATGATATTTTAGATAGAGGTTATTGGCGTATAGGGCAAAGTTTGCAACATATTTTGAATGTCTTGTTACTGCCGCTAATCCTCTGGTTAATGGCTCGATACCGTGTGTGGAAGGGCTAAGTGGAAGCGCGAAATTGAAGGGCTAAATAGTAGGGTTGAATCACCATTGAGTCATTCATAATAAAAAAGGATATTGTGCATTTCACAATATCCTTTCTAGATGCAGATCTAGTTGCTGAATTAAAAATATTTCCAGAGCGTTATCCTGCACAGCAAAGATCTATGGAGTGTAGTCAATCAAGCTGAATGCTGAGAGACCACCTGCGTATACAACTCCAAAGTCTGGTCACACATCTCTTTTAAACTAAACATACTGATAGGCTGCACGTGTTGTGGTTGGTCTAAATGCAACTTTAAAGTGTCGAGTAATTGTGTTTCATCATCGACAGTGACTAAACCTTGCGAATAGACATTCGATAAAATTTCAGCTACGCCACCACGGTTCCAACCAATCACAGGTGTACCGACAGACAGTGCTTCGAGTACAGTCCGTCCAAAGGTTTCCGCTTGGCTCGACAAAGATAAAACCAAATCGCTAAAAGCTAACCATTCACGGATATCTGAACGGTGACCGACAAAAGTAATCCGATCACTCAGTCCTTTCGCCGCAATGCTGTCTTGCATTTCTTGTAAATAAGCTGCTTTTTTCGGATCTGCACCACCGACCACCACCGCATGTACGTCGGGATACTGTGTTCGTAGCTGTTCCATTAAATGGATTAGGGTTTCATGACCTTTCAAACGGGTGATACGGCCTGGTAAGCATATCAGACGCTTATTTTCTAGTTCAGGGAAGTCTTTTAGGGTTTGATTGAGCCACTGTGCTGAGGGTTGATAGCCATGTGGAAAAGCAGCAGGGTCGATGCCACGATAAATACGCACAATGTCCTTGGTAGGACAGTTTTTGTAGTTGTCCGTGATGTATTTGACAACACTATCCGAGACCGCAATGACTTTTTCAGCTTGCGTCATGATTTGGCTGTAGCGATTAATCGAATAAAAACCATGTACAGTTGAAATCAGGTGAGGTCGCTTGTTAGCTGGAATCCCTTTGAGGGCAAAATGCGTGAGCCACGCGGGGACACGTGAGCGCACATGCACGATATCTGGTTGATGTTGCTCAATCAGTTTACGTAGAGGACGAATTTGCCATAAGCTCGATAAGGCTTTTTTATGGATTGCGAGTGTGAGATGAGTTGAGCCTTCGGCTTCCAATTGAGTCACCATACGGCCACCATTTGAAACCACTAAGGACTCATGACCGGCGGTCACTAAAGCACGAGCTATTTCTAAGGTTCCTCGCTCGACACCGCCACTGTTCAATTCAGGTAAAAGCTGCATCACTTTCATAGCATTTCTCTTTTTTTATGTGCTGAGTTGAACTCAATAGATTTTGTCATAGCCTTGTGGGCGGGTTTTAAAGCGGCGATGGAACCACATGTATTGCGTCGGTGCGATTCGCAGCTGATTTTCAATAATTTTATTGGTTCGAATAGCATCCGAAACTTCATCGTCACTTGGAAAATTGTCCAAAGCAGGTTCAATCAGCACATGATATTGAGGGTTGCTGATTTCGCCATCTCGATAAAAATACAACGGGATCGCTACCGCTTTAGCAATTTTTAATAAGCGACGATGTGCAGTAACGGTGGCTGCGGGAGTACCAAAAAACGGTGCCATGACCCCTTGTTTTAAACCAAAGTCCTGATCAGGACTGTACCAAATGGCATGGCCATTTTTCAGATTACGAATCAAGCCACGCATATCATCATGGTCGATTTGGTTGGCATAGATGGTGGCACGGCAACGCACAATCAACATATCCAACAGCGGATTATTTTGCGGACGATAAACCACATCCGGCTCAAAGAACTGTGCGCATAAATAGCCACCAGCATCGAGCAGGGTAGAATGTGTGCCGAGGAGTAAAATACCTTTGCCTTCAGTTTGTGCATTTTGAATATGTTCTAAGCCTTCGATTTGCACCCGATTTTTGAACCATTGCGGGCTGTACCATGCATTTAAGGTTTCAAAAATACCAATCATTTGGTCGATAAAAACCTGTCTTGCATTGGCTTCAACTTGTTCTGCCGTCCATTCAGGAAAGCAAACTTCCATGTTGCGAATCGTGGTTTTACGACGTGACTTAAGATTGTTAAATGCAACAGAACCGAGGAATTGCCCAAGTCGATACTGAACTGCCCATGGAAGAATCGCCAAAATCATAAGAAATACAATCCCTATCCAAATTCCCCAATACTGAGGAAGTAAGAAAGACCATTGGAATTTTCCGGGTTGATATGTTGGCTTTTGACTCATAGGGCTAAATCAAAGATTAAAAAATAGGGTTCAGTTTAGCATGAAGCTGAATTGAAAGAGAAAGTTCAACCTCATGCTGCGCTAGACTTAACCTTTGACTAAACCGCCATCGACAATCAAATTCTGCCCTGTGACCGCACGTGAGTAAGGGGACAAGAACATCATGATGGCTGCAGCAAATTCTTCAGGCGTGGTCACTGTGCGTAAAGGTGTCGATGCTGCGATTAAATCAAACACGGCATCGGGCGTCGCTTTACTGGCATCGGTTCTTTGTAATAAGCCACCTGAAAGCATATTCACATTAATCCCAAACTCACCCAGCTCATGCGCCGCTGTGCGGGTGAAGGCCAACAGAGCTGCCTTTGCTGCAGTGTAGTCGTGGTAAGGCACGACAGGGTTTTGTACCAGGTTGGTACCAATATTGACAATGCGACCAAAACCCTGTGCTTTCATCTTGGGAAGCGCCGCTTGCGTGGTGTTGAGTGCAGCGACGACTGCGCCATCAAACTGTTGCTGTAAGTGCTGTGCAGTCAGTTCTTCAATTTTAGGACGGGCATCGCCATTAAATTGAAAATGGATGAGGGCATTATTTACGACAGAGGTGATCGCGGTACCAAAATGTGCTTCTGCTGCGGCAAAAAGCTGTTCTACTTGAGCTTTATCTGTGACATCTGCTTGATAGGCAAACACTTGCTGAGGAAATGCGGTCGCCAACTGTTCTGCCGCAGTTTGACTGGATAGATAGTTCACGACCACGCGTGCGCCTTCAGCAATTAAAGTTTGGCTAATCGCCAAACCGAGGCCACGTGCGCCTCCTGTAACCAAGACAATTTGATCTGAAATTTGCATGCTCGTGACTCAATCTAATGTTGAGCGTCACCATAGCAAGCTTTTCACATTAGCGGAATCGTCTTTACAGACGCTGTATGCTCCAATTTGAAACTGAGTCATCCGATCTAATAATTCAGTCGAGTCATATGACATAAAAAAAGCCGTATCGAAATACGGCTTGATTTATCAGTAAATGCTTAGCTTTAAGCTTTGGCCATATTCTCTAATTCTTCCAGACGTTCCATTTTTTCCAACATTTCATCATCAATCGCAGCGAGGCGTTGTGATGCTTGGGTTGCAGCATCTGCATCAGTCAGGAACCAAGAACCATCCGCCAGTTTTTCTGAAAGAGTGGCTTGTTCTTTTTCCAAAGCTTCAATTTCAGTCGGCAGTTGTTCTAGGGCACGTTGGTCTTTATAGCTGAGCTTGACTTTTTTAGGCACGGCAGCGGCAGCCGCTGCTTCGGCTTTAGCCATGGCTTTTTTCACATCGCTTTTTTGATCCACGACAGTTTGGTCAGGACGCTGTTCCAAATAGTCTTGGTAACCGCCGATGTATTCATCGATTTGACCTTTACCATCAAAGACCCAAGTCGACGTCACCACGTTGTCCATAAAGGCACGGTCATGCGAAATCAGTAACAGTGTGCCTTTGTACGCGCTGAGCATTTCTTCCAACAGTTCAAGCGTCACCATATCCAAGTCGTTGGTCGGTTCGTCCATCACGATAAGGTTCGATGGTTTCAGTAGAAGCTTAGCCAACAGAATACGGTTACGCTCACCCCCAGACAGTGCTTTGACTGGTGTACGTGCGCGTTCTGGAGAGAATAAGAAGTCTTGTAAATAACTGTAGATGTGACGACGGCTACCATTGACATCGACATGATCTGAGCCTTCGGAGACGTTATCTTTCACTGATTTTTCAAGATCAAGTGCATTTCGAAGCTGATCAAAGTAAGCAACTTCAAGCTGTGTACCTGTTTTCACTGTACCAGTATGTTCTTGCTCACCCAAAATAGCTTTGATGAGGGTTGTTTTACCCACGCCGTTGTCACCGACCAAACCGATCCGGTCACCACGTAACACCAGTGCCGAAAAATCTTTAATGATTGGCGCGCTGTTGCCAAATTGCACAGCTAAGTTTTCAATTTCAAAGACCACTTTACCTGAGCGCTGCGCATCTTGCGTTGCCATGCTCACTTTACCTTGTTGGGAACGGCGCGCTTTAGACTCTTCACGCAAGGCTTTTAAGGCACGAACACGACCTTCGTTACGGGTACGACGCGCTTTAATGCCCTGACGAATCCACACTTCTTCTTCAGCAAGTTTTTTATCGAATAGCGCATTTTGCTTTTCTTCCGCTTCCATTTGCTGAGCTTTGAGTTCGAGGTAACGTGAATAGTTACCTTCATAGCTACGCAAAATGCCGCGGTCAAGTTCCACAATACGAGTCGCAATATTGTCGACAAATGAACGGTCATGCGAAATAAACAACAGGGTTAAATTGTTTTGATCGAGTAAGAATTTTTCGAGCCATTCAATACTTTCAACGTCCAAATGGTTGGTTGGTTCGTCGAGTAGCAATACATCGGGCTGCGTTAAGAGAGCACGTGCCAATAGAACACGACGCTTACGACCACCAGACAAATCTGCAAGGTCAGCTTCTGGGTCTAGGCCCATTTTGCTGAGGATGGCATTCACTTTGGTTTCAAGTGACCAACCATCCATTTGATCCATCTGATGTTGTAAGTTACCCATGCGCTCACAGGCATCCATATCACCGAGTACGCAGGCTTCGCTGGCTTCATGATAAGCACGTAATACAGTTGCAGCTTCACCTGCACCATCGGCAACAATATCAGCAACTTTGCCCGAATCCATGGGTACATCTTGAGCAAGCATTGAAATCGTAATGCCATTTTGTAATGAAACTTCACCGCCGTCTGGCAATAAAGTTCCCTCAATCAGTTTAAGTAAAGTAGACTTACCTTCACCATTACGACCGATTAGACACACTCGCTCGCCACGTTCTAAACTGAAGTTCGCGCCGTCGAGTAGGGAAGGTCCGCCAAATGCAAGCTGGACGTCCCTTAAAGTAATATAGGCCATAATGTTTCCTGAAATCTTATATGAGGAGTGTAAATTGACTACACAACAAAATCTTGATGAACAGGCGTCATTTTCCGCACCCATTGAAGATTTGCAAGTCCGAATTGCATTTTTAGATGATTTAGTTGACCAACTGAATGATCAAGTTGCGCGTCAAAACGCCGAAATCGCTGATTTAAAGAAACAAATGCAGATGTTGTATCGTCGTATTGAATCGGCAGATTTATCTGAAGGTATTGCGGCATTTGACCCAATGACCAACCGCCCACCGCATTATTAATGTCACTATTGAATGACAGGTAGATGACGAATCAGCGCCAAAGCTGTGGATTGGTGTAAATTTATTTGACCTTTTGCAGCGTGACAGGTCTAATGCACCGCATCTGCTGATCGAAACCCATTATTTCATCTCATGAGTCAAAAAGTTGTCCTGCTAGATTTGGAAAATAACCAGCCCACAGCAAATCTATTGCGCAATATCATTGAGCATTACAGTACTTTGTATGTGTTTAGCTGCAGCGGAAAATTTGAATATGCACTTGAAGATTTGACTGAAATTGCAGGGTGGATTGCGAGTGGTCAATTGGTGGTTTTGGATATTCCAGAAACGCCGCAAAAAGAATTTGAATATGCGGTGATTGTGGGGCAACTGATGGCCTTGATGGATCTAGATTCGCATATTGAAGTCATTTCAGCAATGTCTGATATTGAATTACTGATGGAACAATTGGATGGCTCTGGACTCAGTGCACATCTCATTCAAATTCAGTCAGAACAAGAAGTTTCACATAAAGTGAAGTATAAGATTCCTGACCTAGAAACCATTCGGAATAAACCTGATTTATTACTGATTAAACACTATTGTGATGGTCTGGAAAAACTCAGTGGCAAGCCAAACAGTTTGGATAAACTGAAAAACTCGCTGATGAATATTTTGCAAGTCTCTAGCGAAAAAGCTCAGCATTTGGTCGGTATGTTGATCAATCTAAAAATCGTCAAACGCTTTGATGAGCAGATTTCGATTCGAAAAAAAGTACTCAAACAATGGGTGCAGCTAGATTTAAATGCGACTGCTGAAACAGCATTGCCCATCAAAACAGACCTGAATGCATTTTCTGCTTCACTCGAAGATCAAACCTCAAATACTGATGATACGGCATCGATGATTCAGGCTGCACAGCAAGGCTTATTTAAAAATTTCAATAAGATTGATCCTGTGCAAATGGAAGTGATCCGAAAATTGCATGAATTAAAGTCAGATAAACCAAAAGATATCTACGCCTTACGTGATTTATTGGAGCAAATGTTCCCACAATCTGATGTTCGACTATTACTTAAAGAGTTGATCGAAAAAGGATATATCTATTGGAATGGTCACGAAGTGCTGTATAGCCACGAGATGTTCCTGAATTAATTTTATCGAGTGAACTTGCGTTTTATATTGCGCTTATGCAACTCTAATAAAGGAATATAAAGGTTGTGCTATGGAAAATACTGGAATCTGGGTTACTGTTTTTATTGTGGTCTTTGTACTTGGGTCGATTTTTGGACTTCGAGTAAATCCTAGAGAAAAAGCCTTAGGCATTATGCGCGAGAAGGCGCGTAAGATGGGGCTGCACCCACGTTTAGTGGCTGCACCTGCTTGGACCAAGATTCCAATGGCTTCTGAAAAACGTGCCAGTATGGTGGCGTATTACAGTGTGCTGATTCCAGATGCGCGTTTGCCTTTAATGCGTGCTTTAGTGGTCGATGACAAACTTGAACTGGTACATGGTGATGACAAGTTCAAGGATTTAGCCATTACATTAAAGGGCATTTATGCTATTGATATGCAGGCAAACTGTGTAGGACTCTATTGGAACGAAGAATCTGACTTAAGAGCCACACAGCTTGAAGATATGAAAGCATTTTTACATTCATTGGCTGAACTTTAAATTTTAAAAAACCTATTAAACAGGAATGATGGTTAACTATGGCGAACGCTCCTCGGTCCACATCTAAAAGTACCACAGCAAAATCTGCCGATGCTGGGAAAAAGCGTGCGTTAGTGATTGTGGAATCGCCTGCAAAAGCGAAAACAATCAATAAATATTTGGGCTCTGATTACATCGTAAAATCATCGGTGGGTCATGTCCGTGATTTACCTACAGGCGGCTCGAGTAAAACAGCAGAGAAAAAGCCAGTAACTCGTGCGAAATTAACTGAAGCTGAAAAAGCCAAAAAAGCACAAAAAGCTTTGGTTAATCGTATGGGTGTAGACCCTGAAAATGACTGGAAGGCACAGTACGAAGTCCTACCGGGTAAAGAACATGTTGTTGCGGAACTGAAAAAGCTTGCATCGCAAGTTGACGAGGTCTATCTCGCAACGGATATGGATAGGGAAGGAGAAGCAATTGCTTGGCATTTAAAAGAAGTAATTGGCGGTGACGACTCACGTTATCAACGTGTGGTGTTCAACGAAATTACCAAAAATGCCATCCAAGAAGCGTTTAAACATCCTTCTCGCCTGGATACAGATAAAGTCAATGCTCAGCAAGCCCGTCGTTTCCTCGACCGTATTGTGGGCTTTATGATCTCGCCACTCTTATGGGAAAAAATCGCCCGTGGTTTATCGGCAGGTCGTGTGCAATCTGTGGCTGTTAAACTTGTGGTTGAGCGTGAACGTGAAATTCGTGCCTTCGTTCCAGAAGAATTTTGGCAAGTTTTTGCAGATACCAAGTCGAAGAAAGACGATATCCGCTTAGAAGCGGTGAAGCAAAATGGCAAGACTTTAAAACTGCACAATAAAGCTGAAACGGATGCTTTACTGAACCTGATTAAAGATGCCGACTACACAGTTTCAGCACGTGAAGACAAACCAACCAAGGTTAATCCAAGCGCGCCTTACATCACGTCTACATTGCAACAAGCAGCAAGTACACGTTTAGGTTTTTCTGTGAAGAAAACCATGATGCTGGCACAACGCTTATATGAAGCCGGCTTTATTACTTATATGCGTACAGACTCAACATTCTTGAGTGATGACGCTGTAAATATGGTTCGTGGTCATATTGAAACTGAGTTTGGTCAAAAATATTTACCGGCTAAACCAAATCGCTACGGCAATAAAGCTGGTGCGCAAGAAGCCCATGAAGCGATTCGTCCATCAAATGTCGCGCTAAAAGGCGATAGTTTGGTGGGTGTAGAGCGTGATGCACAGCGTCTTTATGACTTGATCTGGCGTCAGTTCGTTGCATGTCAAATGACCCCTGCAGAATATTTATCATCAACGATTTTAGTCAATGCCAATGGCGTCGAACTCAAAGCCAAAGGTCGTACATTGGTCTTTGATGGTTTCACTAAAGTGCGTGGTCAAAATAAATCGGATGATGATGTACTGCTTCCTGCTGTAAAAGTCGGTGAATTACTGAAACTTGAAAAATTAGACCCATCGCAACACTTTACTAAACCACCTGCGCGCTTCACTGAAGCATCATTGGTCAAAGAGCTTGAGAAAAAAGGTATTGGTCGTCCATCGACGTATGCTGCGATTATCTCAACCATTCAAGACCGTGGTTATGTGAAGCTCGATAACCGTCGTTTGTTCGCCGAGAAAATGGGTGAAATCGTGACAGACCGTCTCGATGAAAACTTCAATAACTTGATGAACTATGCATTTACGGCAGATCTTGAAGGTCAGCTAGATAAAGTCGCCGATGGTGATCGTAACTGGAAAGAGTTACTCAATAGCTTCTACGGTGATTTTAAAACACGTTTAACCACAGCTCAGGGTGAAAATGGCATGCGCCGTAATTTACCTGTAGAAGTGGATGCTGTGCACTGTAAAGAATGTGATCGTCCGATGCAGATTCGTACAGGGACTACAGGCGTGTTCTTGGGTTGTTCCGGTTATAACTTACCTCCAAAAGAGCGTTGTAAGGGGACTTTGAACCTAACACCTGTAGAATCATTGGCTGCACTGTCTGACGATGACTCGGCAGAAACAGCAGATTTAATGTCGAAAAAACGTTGTCCAATCTGTGAAACAGCCATGGATAGCTATGTGATTGATGGCGGCCGTAAGTTACATATCTGTGGTAATAACCCAGACTGCGCTGGTTTTGAGCTTGAAGAAGGTGAGTTCAAAATCAAAGGGTATGATGGTCCAACCATTCCTTGCGACAAATGTGATGGTGAAATGCAATTGAAGACAGGCCGTTTCGGTCCTTACTTTGCATGTAATAGCTGTGACAATACACGTAAAGTGTTGAAGAGCGGTCAGCCTGCACCTCCACGTGTAGATCCAATTAAAATGGAACACTTACGCTCAACCAAACATGATGACTTCTTTGTCCTTCGTGATGGCGCAGCAGGTTTATTCTTAGCTGCAAGTAAGTTCCCGAAAGTACGTGAAACTCGTGCGCCTAAAGTCGCGGAACTACGTTCTGTCGCAGATCAGTTGGATGCGAAATATCAGTTCATCTTACAAGCACCAGATGTCGATCCTGAAGGAAACCCAACATTAGTAAAATTCAGCCGTAAAAACCAAGCGCAATATATTGGTTCTGAAAATGCTGAAGGCAAACAAACCAAATGGTCTTTGGTGTACCAAGACGGTAAGTGGGTTGAGGCTTAAGCTTTAAAACCAATAAAGTGCTGACTTCGGTCGGCATTTTTTATGTCAGAATTAATCAAAATTTAAATGATAAAAATGATTGGGGGGAATAGTGGAAATTCAAACGAAAAAGTTTGCTGTACTCATAGATGCGGATAACTCATCGATCAATGCTATTCCATCTGTGTTGGAAGAAGTTGCAAAATATGGAATCGCAAGTGTTAAACGAGTTTATGGAGATTGGAGCAGCGAAACCTTAAAAAATTGGCGTGAAGTCTTACTTCCACATGCCATCACACCTGTTCAGCAGTTTGCTTACACAAAGGGCAAAGATGCAACGGATATGATTTTGATCATTGATGCGATGGATTTGCTGTATGCAGGTGCATTGGATGGCTTTTGTATTGTTTCAAGCGACAGTGATTTTACCCCTTTAGCATCTAGAATTCGTGAAAATGGGCTAAGTGTTTACGGTTTTGGAAAAAAGTCGACGCCAGAGGCATTTAAAAAAGCATGTGATAAATTTATTTATGTTGAAAACTTACTGCAAGATAATGAGCTAAAAAATACTGAAGAAGATCTTATTAATTCACCAATTAAAGAAGTCATTGAAAATACAAAAGTAAGTGAACCAAAGCCATCTGTGCAGATTAAAGAGAATACAATCACTGAAATCATTGATAAACCCACTTTAAATTTGATTTATAAAGCTGTGAAAGATAATGCGGATGAAAATGGATGGGCCAATTTAAGTATGGTTGGGCAATATATCAGCGCAGTCAAACCTGACTTTGATTCTAGAAACTACGGTCGAGCAAAATTATCTGGACTAATTAAAACGCTAAATTTATTTGAAACAAAAATAGAAATGAGTCAAATGTATTTAAGAAAGATAAAAAAGCAGAGTACGATTTAAAATGTGGAAAAAAATTCGGGTACTGTGTTTATTGCTGATTTTACTAGTGGTCGCAGTCAATGCCTATAAAGACAAAAACCAAGACTGGAGTAAACCGATCTTTGTATTGTTACATCCAATTAATGCAGATGGTCGAGAGAGCACTCAAGCTTATATACAGCAGCTCTCTGTCAATGATTTAAATGATGTTCAACAATATTTACAAGCGACAGCACAGAAATACCGAGGGCAACCGACTTATGTGTATTTTAAGTTAGGTCGTGAGCTGAAAGTTTTACCTCCCAAAGTACCCAATGACGCCGGTATGTTGGACGTTATCTTATGGAGTTTGAAATTCCGCTACTATGCTTGGCAGCAGCATGAAAATGTAGATGGTGTTTCGAGTGTGACGCTATTTTTAAATTATTACGATCCGACTCAAACCAAAGAACTTAAACATTCCACAGCTTTGGAAAATGGTCGAATTGGATCGGTGAATTTATTTGCATCGAATAAACAGACTGCGCAGAATAAAATCGTTTTAGCCCATGAGTTATTACACGCTTTTGGTGCAACGGATAAGTATGATTTGGCCACAGGTCAGCCAATCTTCCCTGTCGGTTATGCAGAGCCCCAGCGGCAGCCTTTGTTTCCACAAAGCAAAGCTGAATTAATGGCAGGGCATATTCCTACCTCACAGACGCAAAGTAAAATGCCTGAAGATTTAGCTGATACTGTGGTGAATGACGTCACAGCGATTGAAGTGGGATGGAAAAAATAATGTGGATAAAGCGTATTTTATCCACAGTTTCAATTGGCAGTGTGGATAAGATTTGGACTTTTCTTTCATTTTTCTTCATCATAAAGTTGCATAATCCATTGAATAACGAATAACTTGAGAAAAAGCATGAGAACAGTAGGCAACGATTTAATTCGCAGTCAGCTCCATGAAAACCGTAAGTGGTATCTCGGTTTAGGTGCTTTATTGGTGGTCTTCGGATTGGTCCTTTTGGTAGCCTTGCCATTTGCGACACTTACGGTGATTTATATTTTTGGTGTGCTGATGATGTTAGGTGGCGTAATCCATTTCATTGCAGCATTTAAAATTTTTGAAGGCGGTTACCGCTGGTTCTGGGCATTATTTGGTGTGCTGTATTTGGTCGCAGGCTATTATGCATTTACAACGCCTGTCAAAACGGCCATTGTCCTAACCAATTTATTGGCGATTATTTTGATCATTGCAGGGGTCATTCGTATCTTTAATGCTGTGCTATTTCGAGCATTTCAAGGTTGGGGATGGACACTATTTTCAGGTCTATTGACCTTGATTACGGGTGTGATCATTTTGATGTCACCTGATGCACCATTTTGGGTATTAGGATTATTCTTGGCGGTTGATATTTTATTCCAAGGGGTCAACTACCTTACTTTGGCTTCTTATATTCGACGTGAAGTACCGAAAAGCTCGGCAGAGCAGTAAACTGCTTGCGGATCTGATAAATAAAAAAAGAGTGCTGAGGCACTCTTTTTTTATTCAGTTTTAATGTGTACAACCCGTTAAGGTTTCACGCTATAGCGGCTACTAATGGCGATACGATTCCATGTGTTAATGACAATTGCGAGCCATTCAATTGCACTGATTTGATCATCAGTTAAAAATGGTAGAGCATCTTCATAAACTGCATCGGGAACTTGGCCTTCGGCAATCAATGTAATTGCTTCGATCAAGCTTAAAGCCGCACGTTCTTTTTCATCGTAGTACGCAGTTTCACACCATGCATTGAGTAGGCTAATGCGTTCAATACTTTCACCTGTTTTAAGTGCATCTTGCGCATGCATGCGAATACAGAATGCACATTCGTTGATTTGGGATGCACGTAATTTCAGTAAATGGGCTAAACCTTCACTTAGGCCAGACTCATTTATTTTTTGCATAGCCAGTGCATCAAGTTCTGCAACTTTTTTATACAGTTCAGGTGCAGACTGACCTAGGTTGATTCGTGACATTTCGAACCTTTCTGATGTTTTTAGATATACCTGCTATTTTAAAACCGTTATGGTTGAGGACAAGTTTTATTTTGAGCATTTAGATGACCACTTTTGTTCTTGCGCCCGATTCATTTAAAGAAAGTATGAGTGCTCAACAAGCCTGTGACGCGATGCAGCGTGCAATTTTAAAGCTCATACCAGATGCAAATGTCATCGCTGTGCCAATGGCAGATGGTGGTGAGGGAACTGTAGATGCGTTACTCAGTGCTTGCGACGGCCAAAAAGTGACGATAGCGCTTACAGGTCCTTTGCCCAATCAAGGTGTGACGACATATTTCGGTTTGATCGACGGTGGGAAAACCGCAGTGATTGAAATGGCAAAAGCTAATGGTATTCATCTTGTCGATATGGCTCAGCGAAATCCATTACTGACGTCAACTTATGGTACGGGCGAAATGATCAAGGCTGCTCTAGACTTTGGAGTAAGTAAAATTATCATTGGCTTGGGCGGGAGTGTGACCAATGATGGCGGTGCAGCTATGGCGCAGGCCTTGGGGGCACAATTTTTAGATGAAAATGGCTTGGAAATAGCAGTTTGTGGTGGTTGTCTTGATCAAATTAACAGTATTGATTTGACGCAGCTCGACTCACGTTTAGCGCATACAGAAATTATCATTGCCAGCGACGTCATTAATCCACTATGTGGTGAAAATGGTGCATCCCATATCTTTGGCCCGCAAAAAGGCGCAACGCAGGAGATGGTGCGTCAGTTAGATCAGAACATCAGTCATTATGCCGATGTCGTTGAAGCGACTCTGGGTTGTGCTTTACGTGATGTAGCAGGTGCAGGTGCTGCAGGTGGATTAGGTTTTGGGTTGATGGCTTTTGCAGGTGCATCGATGCAATCAGGTGTGGAATTGGTCATTGAACAATGTCAGTTGAATGAAAAAATAGCACAGGCAGATTATGTGCTGACAGGTGAAGGGAAAATTGATCATCAAACTAAGTTCGGTAAAACGCCATTTGGTGTGGCGCAAGTTGCAAAAAAGTTTAATAAACCTGTGATCGCCTTTACTGGTCTAGTAGGTGAGGGGATAGCAGAACTCTATGATTTAGGTTTCACACAGATTGTTGGGATTAACCCACCAGATTGTAAGTTGGAAGATGCATTAAAATATGCGGAACTAAATTTGGAACATTGCTGTAGAAATGTGATGAGATGTTTGAAATAAAAATCAAGGTAAAATTTATACATGCATCTAGTGAGTTTTAAGATAATCATAGTTAGAAAATATGATTAATTTTGTTGAAAATCTTTGCAATATTTTTCCATTGGTTTTTGATTTTTTGGAATTATATTTTCAATGTTTTTTATATTTTCTATTGCATTTTCTTTTGCCCGTTTCGCTTTTAATAATTCAGAATTCTCTGAAGCAATTTCATATTGTGCTTTACTCATTTTATAAGTTGCACATAAATTATCGGATATAAGCTTATGATTGCCAGAAATTAGAGCTACAGCTAGATCATCATGGAGTTGAATTCCTTTCTGATTATTTTTACTTATCAAGTGATCAAATTCAGTTTGAGTCAATTTTTTTGCGTAAGATGGATGATTTGTAAATATTAAAAGTAATAAAACTGGCTGAAGGAAATGGTTAATTAGCTTAAAATTTTTCATAAACTTATCGTTTTCTAGTTTTAATTTTGATCCTACATTAGCATGTATTTTTTTTCAATCTGCTAAACTATACCTATCCATGAAATGATGAGTACATATGAGTTTAGCCAACCTGATTGATGAATTAAATCCTCAACAAAAACAAGCCGCAACAACAGAAGCACAGCATAGCTTGGTTTTGGCAGGAGCAGGTTGTGGTAAAACCAAAACCATCGTGGCGCGTGCAGCTTATTTAATTGATCAAGGCGTGCCTGCTAATCAAATTCAAATTTTGACTTTTACTCGCCGTGCGGCCAGTGAAATTGTCGCTCGTGTGGAGTTGGCTCTGGGTGAGCAAGCTAAAGGGCTACGTGCATCAACCTTTCATACCTTTTGTATGTACCTATTGCGCCGCATTCCAAAAGCTTTTGGTCTAGAACAGTTTTCGATTATTGATCGTGATGATCAGCTCATGATGTTCCGCCTGATTCGTGGCCGTGATGATAAGAAAAACCCCAATCACTTGCCCAAGCCAAAAGAACTCTGTGACCTATATTCTTTTGCGCGGAATACGCGTCAAAAACTTAGCATTGCCATGGAAAAGCAAATGCCTGAGTACTTTGCTTTAAAAGATCAAATCGCGGATATCATGAAAGAATACGAAGCTCGTAAACGTGCGCGTAGTTTTCTCGATTATGACGATATCTTGGCGATTGTGGCGAAAGCTTTGGCGGAATCAGATGGACTGGTCGATTATGTCGCTTCAATTTGTCGCCACATGTTGGTTGATGAAATGCAGGATACCAATCCGCTGCAATGGGCGTTACTTGAGCCACTAAAAGAACGTGTCAGCTTGTTCTGTGTCGGCGATGATGCACAGTCCATTTACGGCTTCCGTGGTGCAGACTTTGAAAATATTCATCATTTCAAAGAGCGGGTACCCGACGCACAGATTTTCAAACTCGAAAAAAATTATCGTTCAACCCAAGAAATTTTAGATCTGTCGAATTGGTTGTTGGATGAAAGTGAAATTAAATATGACAAACGCCTAGATGCCTATCGTGGTGAAGGGATTAAGCCGAAAATGCATATTTTCCCGAATGAGTTTGATGAAGCCAAATGGATTGCCATCGACATTAAAGAACGACATTACCTCGAAGGCAGCAAATGGTCGGATCATATGGTGCTTGTGCGTTCAAGCTTTGCTGCTCGTCATATTGAAGCGGCCTGTATTGCCGCAAATGTGCCGTATCGCTTTATCGGCGGCATGAAATTACTTGAAACAGCCCATGTAAAAGACTTGCTCAGTGTGCTGCGTGTAGTGGCCAATCCTTTAGATGATATCGCGTGGATGCGCTTTTTAACCTTGTGGAATGGTGTGGGTGATGTCGGTGCGAGTAAGTTATCGCAGCAGATTTTACTTGAGCCAGAAATGCAAGCCATTGCAACCAAGTTGGAAAAGTTTGGCAAAGTACCTGACCAAGCGATTCTGATGATGAAGCAAATGTCGGTGTTGAAAGATCAGGTCAAAGAATGTGTAAGCTTGGCTGTTCAAGCGATTTCTGAGCAGCTGGAAGAAAACTATAAAAAAGATTGGAACCGCCGTGTCGGTGATTTTGATCTGGTGAAACAATTGGCATCCAAACATACGCAGTTGAGTGAATTCTTAGAAGAATATGTCCTTGATCCAGTTTCCATTTCTGAAATTGAACGCCAATCTGACAGTGATGTCGTGACTTTAATTACCATTCATTCGGCAAAAGGAACGGAGCAAAAAGTCTGTTATGTGGCGAATGTCACACCAGGGCAATATCCACATGCACGTGCCCAAGGTAATTTCGATGAAGTGGAAGAAGAACGTCGCGTGTTATATGTGGCGCTGACACGTGCGCAAAATGAATTGATTTTGACCAAGCAAAACTTGAACCACTGGGCACGTGAAACTGTCGATGAGCAAGGCCGTAAAGTAGAAAGTTACTTTATGAATGATTTAACTCGAAATTTATGTAGTTTGGAAACACACTATAAAACCCGTCAGCAAACCGTAAAAAGTGCCTTAATCGAAAGAAAATCGATTAATTTAGATTTTGGTATCGATCTCGATTAAAATAGATTTTTGACGTGATTTACATGCAAGTTAAAAAGCAAAATAGACAAATGCTTTTTGATGATGCTGTCTATTTGGAAGATTGAATGAAAATTTTAGTACGTAACTTAGAGCGTTCAGTTACTGAAGCAGAATTGGTTGAACTGTTTAAACCATTTGGCGCAGTAGAGTCTGCTGTTGTTGTTATGGATGCAAGCACAGGTAAATCGAAAGGGTTTGGTTTTGTCGAAATGCCAAATGGTCGTGAAGCTGTAAAAGCGATTAAAGGCCTGAATACTTTGAAAGTCAAAGGTGCGGGTATTCGCGTAAAAGCGGCTGAAGATAAGCCTAAAGCATAAATTTAAAAAGGAGCGTAACGCTCCTTTTTTTATCGGTGATCTATGAAAAAATGCTACTCAGCTTTGTCTATTGTTGCGCCATCTGGTTCGAACATTGCGTGTGGGCTTAAAACGCTTGAAGTCCGCTCATGGCAGCCCGAACATTTGCCTTTAAAAGATTTAGTGATCGTGGAAAATCAACGCTACTTACATGAAAGCGGAGATGAAGATATTGGACGTGCAGTGGCGAAGGTCGATGTATATGACGTTCATGCATGGACTGAAACAGAGGTAGAGCAAGCGCAGGCGACATATTGGGCAGCAGGGTACTGGGCTTGGCGTCTGGAAAATATCAGGATGATTGATTGGGATATGCCTGTTCCTGCCAAGCGTGACATTTATTTAATTGAAATAGATCATCCATAATATTTATTGTGAATTTCCTAAAAATCCGTTTAAGCTTATTCATGTAGAAAAACGCCAAAATTTAGGGAATTGTTCATGTCTCGTGTTGCTCGCTTTCATGCTGATCGTACCAATCAAAAGTTATATTTTAGCCGTCTTGCATGTCAGCAAGCTGAGCAGACCGATCATATTCAACAAGCTCAGGCTTATCGCGAAGCAGCGGTTTTTCATTTGCATGGTGCAGTACTTGCGTTTTTACAAGAGTTGGTGCGTTACTATCGTTTAAATGAGCCTGCGCCCACGTTAAAGTCGATTGAAACGCTGATGGCTGAAAAAGGTCAGGTATCACCTGAAGTGACTGTTATGCAGCAATTGGCAAAGCAGGGTTTTATTGCAGAGCTGAAACGCGCACATCGTATGTGTCAATATGCACCTGAACCGTCTGCACCAGAGCCAGAAGATGAAACGTCTTCAAATTTAATTATTAAAGTTACCCAAACACCGCAAGCATGGTTGCCAGATACCGCTATTTTGCGTGAATGGCATCGTGATCTAACTCAATTAATTGATGGATTTCGTAACGAGATGGTGGAGTTCTAATCGGACTATTGCTACTTGAAATAAATTTATTTAACCCGATATAAGATTATCTAAGTAATACAAAGTGCAGATGCCTTTATCACCATGTTGCGCATGGAGGGATATATGTCTATAGAACAGTTGAAAGAACTCTTTGGGAACCAGGAAGCAATTTTAGAGCTGGTTCAATTGGAAGGTGGTGAGTTGGCATTGCGTAATGCAGGCTCAGAAAAAGAGCCTTTAGTGACTATCCAATTCAATGAAGAATTACGCAATATTTTGGGCGATCAAATGAGTGTGATCGCTCAGCAAATGATTCAGGCTGCATTGTTTGGTTTGTTAGAAAAACAAGTGGATGAATGGCATGCCGAAGTGGTTGATGAAAAGCCAAAATATATGAGCTAATCATATAGCTGCTGACTTTGCGGATCATGATAATGAAAACGCACCTTTTGGTGCGTTTTTTTATATCCAAAATGGCACTTAGACTGTGCCCAGTTCAGTAGGTGAGATCAGTATCGAACCTAAAAATACAATAAAGACCCGATGAGCTGTAAGAAAAAAGGATTTCTGGCATCTTGCCAATACAGAATCAGAAAGACGATGGAAATGGGATAAAACAATAGACAGCCTAGTCCCCATAAAATACTGGTTTTAAATGCAGCGATGAGAAAGCCCAGACCGCCAATCAAAATAATGGCAAGGCCTAAATAGAGTATGTACATGTTTTTCTCGTTTCTTGTTTGAAGTTTTTAAAATGATGCTTCGTTTGATGCTCATTTTATCAATATGTTTTTTAAATTCAATTAGTTGTAATTTTAAAATTAATGAATTATATACATTAAAAAAAGGCGATGCTTTAACACATCGCCTTTTGGGTTTTGCTCATAAGAACTTAATTAGGTATTTAGTTTAGTGTGTCGGAGTTTGGTGATGGGCAATTTGGATTTGATTTAAAATATGATTGCTCATATTTTTCGCCATTTCCTCTTTGGCATAATAAACTTCACCGACATTGTCACGACGAATGACTTCAGCTTCTTCTTTGCTTTCCGCACAAACCAATACTTGGATAGACGGATTCAGCATTTTGGCAATGTCGACAATTTTATGAATATCTAAAATATCCATAGGTGAAATGACCAAAAGGCGTGCGTGTTGAATATGGGCCTGAATTAAAACACCCGGTTCTGTTGCTACACCGGATACCGCAGCGATGCCTTTTTCCCGCAAGTTTTCCACGATTTCACGGTTTTCTTCAGCAATAACCACTTTAATGTTTTCATTCATTAATTCGCGGGTAATACGACGACCGACTTCACCATGACCAATCAGCACCACCTGATCACGCAGATAATCCTGTGAGACCTCATCCGGCAACATGGCCAATGGGTCACTACTACGTTCCAGTAAACGGGCCAAATTCGAGCGCTCACGGATGAGTCGCTGCATAGGCTCGATGGCTGAAAATATAAATGAATTCAGCGTAATCGAGATTAAAGCGCCTGCCAGTATCAGATTTTGACCTTCCATTGAAAGGAGATTTAGAGATACACCTAAGGTCGCCAAAATAAATGAGAACTCACCAATCTGCGCCAAACTCGCCCCAACGGTTAATGCGGTATTGATGGGGTAACGGAAGAACAACACCAACGCCATTGCAGCGATGGTCTTACCAATCATGATAATACCGACCACAGCTAAGACGTGAAGCGGTTGTTCAATCAAGATCCGTGGATCAAACAGCATGCCGACGGAGACGAAAAACAGAATCGAAAAAATTTCACGAAGCGGAAGGGTTTCTTCTTCTGCACGGTGACTAAAGTCAGACTCTTTGACCACCATACCGGCAAAAAATGCGCCCAGTGCCATGGATACACCAAATACCTTGTAGGCACCAAAGGCAATAGACACGGCTGCTGCAACCACAGTGAGCGTGAATAATTCACGTGAGCCTAAGCGTGCAACCACTTGCATAATCATTGGCACTAAACGTTTACCAATGATCAGCATGAAGGCAATAAAGCCAGCAACTTTGAGTAAAGTTAGACCTAAGGTCAGCCAAATATTTTCATCAGCACTGCTTTCTGTGAGCGGTTGGCCGCCAAGCAGTACGGCAGTAGCAGGCAGAAGGACCAGGACCAAAACCATCACCAAGTCTTCAACCAAGAGCCAACCCACGGCAATTTTACCATTGACGGAGTTGAGTAAACCGCGATCACCTAAGGCTTTGAGTAGAACGACAGTACTTGCACACGACAAACTTAAGCCAAACACTAAGGCTGAGCCCATGCTCCAGCCCCAAAGCATGGAAATTCCCATACCGAGTAAGGTCGCCACTGCAATTTGTAAAATGGCACCGGGCAGGGCAATACGACGGACTTGCATCAAATCATTGAGTGAAAAGTGCATACCCACGCCAAACATCAGGAACATGACACCGAGTTCGGCCAGCTGGTTAGCGAGATGGATATCGCCAACTACTCCAGGCGTATTTGGGCTAATAATAATACCGGCAATCAGATAGCCGATGAGGGGAGGAAGTCTCAGGCGCGCAGCTATATAGCCAAAAATTAAGGCAAAACCAAAGCCAACAGCAAGTAATATTATGAGTTCTACATCATGAGGCACTAAAAACTCCTTAAGCCTAAGTTAAGGGTAAAAAAGACAAGCACAAAAAGTGCCAAAAGCATTTTGAAAGTTTAGCAATTCGAATAAAAAAAATGCAAAAAAAAACGACCTAAGCAGGTCGTTTTTTTCAAAAAACTAAAATTATTTGATTTTAGCTTCTTTGAAAATTACGTGTTGACGGATTTTTGGATCAAATTTTTTGATTTCCATTTTTTCCGGCATAGTACGTTTGTTCTTAGTGGTAGTGTAGAAATAACCTGTACCAGCAGAAGAAACTAGGCGAATTTTATCACGCATGTTCGTAGCTCCTTAGATCTTTTGACCTTGAGCACGTAGGTCAGCAACAACCTTTTCGATGCCCAATTTGTCGATAATACGCATACCTTTAGTAGTTAGACGAAGACGTACGAAACGTTTTTCGCTTTCTAACCAAAAACGGTGGTGATGCAGGTTCGGCTCGAACCGGCGTTTAGTTTTGTTGTTGGCGTGTGAGACGTTGTTACCAACGACTGGACGCTTGCCGGTAACTTGGCAAACCTTAGACATGGTGTAACTCCATTGATTTAGCCAACAGCAAATCTGTATGGCCAGTCAAAAAAAAACATTGAATTCATTCAAGGGGCGTTTTATATCAAAAATGCGCTTAAAAGACAAGCGATTTTGCATAAAACGAACGATCACCTAGTGTGATCGTTCATGCCTTGATCGTTTATCGAAGAAGTGTCTTCGAAATCAGTTTGTGGATCGGCTTATTGAACGGTGGAAGAATGAATTTCAAACTATAGAGTTTTGGATTCGACATCACCGAGCGTTCATGCGACAAACTGAAGAAACCTTCTGGACCATGATATTTACCCATACCCGAAGCCCCCACACCGCCAAACGGCAGGTCATCTTGAGCAACATGGGTTAATACCGTGTTTTGTCCGAAATGTCCTGAATGGGTACGTGTTGCGACATAGTCGGCACGTGCCTGATCAAAGTCGAAATAGTATAAAGCAAGTGGACGAGGACGGCTATTAATAAAAGCAATAACCTCGTCAATTTGATCATATTCCATGATCGGAAGGATCGGACCGAAGATTTCATGCTGCATAATTTGCATGTCTGGAGTGACACCCGTTAAAACAGTCGGTGCAATTTTACGTACAGCGTCCACATCTTCATTTTGTGGGTTAAAACTGATGATTTGTGCGCCTTGATCACGCGCATCTTCTAAATAACCTTGTAGGCGGTTGTACTGCTTGTCATTAATAATCGAGGTGTAGTCCTGATTTTGGGCAATACTTGGGTACATGGCTTCAACGCACACTTTATAGTGATCTAAAAATTCAGCTGTTTTACCACGAGGTAAGAACACATAGTCAGGTGCAACACAAGTTTGACCTGCATTCCAAAGTTTACCAACCGCAAGACGCTGTGCGACATCTGCAAGGTCAATAGACGGATGAACCAATACAGGTGACTTTCCGCCTAATTCTAAAATCACCGGAACTAAGTTTTCAGACGCTGCCGCCATGACGGTTTTACCGACATTGGTCGAGCCAGTAAAAATCATTTTGTCGAAGGCAAGGTGACTAAACGCATCTGAAATTGGGCCACCACCGTTGACGACTGCGACCAATTCTTGAGGAAATGCTTCTGCGAGAGCTTTTTCTAGCACATCACCGAATGCCGCAGAGGCACTCGAAATTTTGATCATGGCATGGTTGCCCGCAGCCAAAGCACAAATCAGTGGGCCTAGAGAAAGAAGCAGTGGGTAGTTCCATGGCGTAATAATGCCGACGACACCAAGCGGTTGATATTGCACCCATGCTTTGGCAGGTTGGTGAATAATTCCGACATGGCGTTTGGATGGTTTCATCCAGTCTGTCAAATGCTTGCTATAATATTTGATGTGCTCAAGACATGTGAGTAACTCACCAATCTTGGTTTCACCGATAGAACGGTTACCATAGTCTTGATTAATTGCATCAGCAAATTGATCTTGATACTTAACTAAGATACGCTTAAGCCGAGCCAAACGGTCAATACGTTCCTTCGCTGTAGGCAATGGGTAACGTAAATACGCTTGTTTCTGCTGTTCCAACATATTGTTGAGATGCTGGTGATCAAAAGAATGTGGTGTCATTGAAGTTGTTTTTGTCTGACTATTCATGTCGCACGACCATATCCAAATTAGCGATTAATTAATTTTTAGAGCAAATACTCTAAATAGTCAAGTTACTTTATGTGTTAGTGTTCTAATGCTTTGAAATAAATGGTTGTTTTAGGATGTCTCACACCAAAACCTTAAAAACGAAAGAACGTATTTTGCAGCTGAGTTTGCAGTTGTTTAATGAGCGTAGCGAGCGTTCAGTGACAACCAATCATATTGCTGCTGAACTGGGAATGAGCCCAGGTAACTTGTATTACCATTTCCGAAATAAAAGTGAAATTATTAAGGAATTAATGGAGCAATATCAGCATGAAACGCTAGAAATGTTAGCGCTTCCTGATGATCGTCAGCTTGATGCCAATGATAAAATTCGCTATTTCCAAGTGTTAAGTAGCCAATTATGGGCTTATCGCTTTTTACATCGTGATGTTTATCACTTGGTCGAAAATAATGAAGATTTCCGCAAAATGTATCCACGTTTTGCCGGTCAAGTCATGCAACAAGGGCAGAAAATTTATCGTGCCTTTGTTGACGCAGGCTTAATGCAGATGACCGATTCTGAAATTGAGGCCTTAACCATTAACTTGTGGATCGTGCTGACCAACTGGACCAACTTCCTTTATATGTCGGGCCATATTACTGACTCAAACACTTTGGAAGAAAAGTGGGTGTGGCAAGCACTACGACAAATGGTGTTCTTAGAAGGCGCATATCTACGTGGTGAAAGCCGTGAAACCTATGAGCGACTGCTCGATACTTTAGGGCCGTCGGACTTATTTGCAAGTCTTTCAAACGCAAAGCATCAGGTTACTGAATAAGACTATTTAGTCTGGCTTTAAAAAGCGTTAGAATACTCGGCTCTTTTTTCAATTTAACTGATTAGTGATATAAACCAACATGAATATGTCGACCGCTAACACAGCACGCTTACTCATTACCTGTGAAGATAAACCAGGGATTGTGCAAGCTGTATCGAGCTTTTTGTATCATCAGGGAGCAAATATTACCGCACTTGATCAATACGCGACTGAAGCTCAAGGGGGGCGATACTTCATGCGTGTTGAGTTTGAATTGGACAATTTACAAAGCCGTAAAGAAAGTCTAACTCAAACATTTGCGAGCAATGTTGCTGAGCGTTACAACATGCACTGGCGTTTAGCTTTAGTCAGTGATGTGAAGAAAGTCGGTATCTTGGTGTCTAAAGTTGACCATGCATTGCTTGAACTGTTATGGCGTCATGCACGTGGTGGTTTGCCATGTGAAATCACCAAAGTCGTGTCTAACCACGATGCTTTACGTGAATCTGTAGAAAATTTCGGTATTCCGTTTGAAGTTGTTCCTGTGAATAAAGAAAACAAACGTGAAGCTTATGAGCAAATTGATCAGTTGATGCAAGGCAATGATTTACTCGTTCTTGCTCGTTATATGCAAATTTTAGACGAAGAATTTGTTCAAAAATGGGAAATGAAAGTGATCAACATTCACCATTCATTCCTCCCAGCCTTTGTTGGTGCGAACCCATATAAACAAGCGCATGAAAAAGGTGTGAAGTTGATTGGTGCGACAGCACACTATGTGACTGCGGATCTTGACCAAGGGCCGATTATTGAGCAAGACGTAGAGCGTGTAAGTCACGACTTTACCGTTGAACAATTGCGCGAGTTAGGTCAGGACGTAGAGCGTAATGTACTCGCACGTGCAGTCAAATGGCATCTTGAAGATCGTATTATTGTCGATGGTAATAAAACTGTTGTATTTCAATAAAACGAGATAAATTTTTGAATAAAAGGGCATACTTTAGGTATGCCTTTTTTATATTATGATTAAAAAAAGTCATTAAAACTGACGAATTAATAGTTGCAAATGAAAACACTTCTCATTTATTATTGCCGTACTTTAATTGTGCTAACCGATGAGCATGATTGTATTTTTGACAAAATAAATGCAATCGCTTCTTCAAGGTAACTGAGTTTAATGAGTCAATCTCCCGCTCCAATGATGCAATCACCTAACCCGATGAAAAAGAAAATCATTACTGCGCTTCTCGCTGTTGTGGTAGGGCATATGGGAGTATTGTGGGCGGTCAGCAATATGAAAGCACCAGAACTTAAACCGATTGAAAAAGATCCGATTAAAGTTCGTTTTGTGAAGATTGTTGAAGAGAAAAAACCTGAACCTCCAAAGCCAAAACCAGAACCGAAGAAAGAGCCACCAAAGCCAAAAGAAGTTAAAATTGTAGATAAGCCTTTACCACCTCCACCGAAGAAAGTGGAAAAAGTGGAACAGGTGAAAAAGAAAGATGCGCCGAAACCAACTGTTGAAGCGGTCAAAAACGTACCACCAACACCTGTTGTTTCAACTGTGGTTTCTGAAACGAAAGTCGTTCGTGTTGAACCAACACCTCCGGCACCTGTTGCACCACCACCTGCGCCTCCAGCACCACCTGCGCCACCGACACCTAAAACAGTCAGCATCGGTAATGGTGTCAGTTGGATTAAGAAACCTAATGTTCAATTTGAAGATGGTGAATTAAAAGCGTCGTGTACAGTTGAAGTTGCGATTGCAGCAAGTGCTGAAGGTAAAGTCGAATCAGCAACGATTAAAAACTCGACTTGTGGCGCTGCTGTGAACCGTAAAGTGACTGCAGCAGTGAAGCGTGCGCGTTTATCCAAATATATTGATAATGGTGTCGCAACTCCGACGCGAGTTGATCAACCATTTAACTTTAAACTTAATTAAGATTCCGGCTAACCCATTAGGAGTTCGAATATGAACTTTTCAGTTTATTGGCAACATGCAGATGCAGTCAGCAAAACACTGTATTTCGTGTTACTTGCAATGTCGATTGCGACTTGGACGATCTTCGTTCTTCGTATTATGGGCACACGTCAGCTCAAACAAGTGGCGTATAACCACCTTGCAGATGCACTAAGCAAACTGAAAGCGAAATTTGCTCCTTTGGCTTTTGAACAACGTAAGGCTGTGGCTGAACAAGCATTACTACGTCAAATTTCGGTAGAAAAAGCTAATGCTGAAAAAGGCGTATCTGTATTGGGTACGATTGCTTCAATTGCACCGTTCGTAGGTTTGTTCGGTACAGTGTGGGGTATTTTCCATGCCCTTGTAGCAGTGGGTAAAAGCGGTCAAGCGGGTTTAGCGCAAGTGGTAACTCCAGTCGGTGAAGCTTTGATCATGACCGGTCTTGGTTTGGCTGTGGCGATTCCTGCGGTATTGGCTTATAACATCTGTGTTCGTTTTAACCGTACACTGTCGAATGAATTGCAAGATCAAGCGCATGGTTTATTGATTGATACTATGTTGCAACAAGAATCTGCAGCGAAGAAAGAAGACGTGAAAACTGCACAGCAAAGTTTAGCTGGAGGTCAAGCTTAATGGCTTTTCAATTGGGTGAAGACAACGATGCTGGCATGAATGAGATGAACCTCATTCCGCTCATCGATATTATGTTGGTATTGATGATCATCTTCTTGGTGACTGCGACTGTTGCCAACCCATCAATTCCATTAACCTTGCCACAAACGACTGCAGAAGTGATTGATCTGCCGCCTGAAAGCGTAACCATCAGTATTAACTCAGCGGGTGATATCGCTTGGAATGGTGATATTGTGACGCTCGAAGATTTAGAAAGTCGTCTAAATACAGCTGGTCAGCAAGAGCGTAAACCTGCATTGGTCTTAAAAGCCGATAAAGAATCACGTTATGACACAGTTGCGCAAGTGATGTCGCGTGCGAGTGGAGCCGGACTCAGCGATATCGCCTTTGCCAGTGATAACTAAGCACTGAGTAAAGATAGCTAAAAAAAAGCGACTGAAATGTCGCTTTTTTTTATGTCTCTATTTTGAAAAAATGTCGTACAAATAGATCACTCAGATTTGAGTAGGTCTTGAAATTTGCTACGTAATTTCATGAGTTTAGGTGGTATTGAAAAATTACAGTAGCCTTGGTTTGGGTTACGCGCAAAGAAGTTCTGATGATATTCTTCGGCAGGGTAGAAGGTCGGCATTGGACTGAGTTCAGTCACGATATTGATGCCTTCTGCTTTTAACTCTTCAATACGTTGTTCAGCGAGCTGCTTTTGTGATTCGTCCTGATAGAAAATCACAGAGCGATACTGTGTGCCGACATCATTGCCTTGACGGTTCAGCGTGGTTGGATCGTGGGTTGCGAAAAATACATCCAGCAATTGGCTAAAACTGATTTGGCTGTCATCAAAATTGATTTGGATGACTTCTGCATGTTGGGTATTTCCCTCACAGATTTGCTCATAGCTTGGATGCTGAGTAATTCCCCCTGCATAACCACTGACAACTGTTTGCACGCCCTGAAGTTGTAGAAAAACTGCTTCTACACACCAAAAGCATCCACCACCAAATACCGCTTGTTGCATAGTGAAATCCTATCTTGTTCCCTGATGTTTAATATGGGGTTATAGCTAAAAACTGCAATGTACGTCTGTATACTAATCACAAGTTTATGTGCATTAAATGTCTCTGGCATGACTGAACAGTGAATAAAAAAGTCTGCCGAAGCAGACTTTTAAAATGATTTAACGCGGTTGAACGGCGCTTTCATATTGAATTAATAAATTGCCATGACGGTCTAGCAATTTCAAGGTTTTTCCAAAAACTTGATAATGCGTTACCTTTTCGAGTGCTGCATGGTACTGTCGGTCTAGCCCATTGTTATTGAGACAAGCCATTTGTGTCGCTGCAATCGGGCCAAACGTTATAGTGTCTTTGCCGGCGTTATAGCCGCCCATTATACGATTACAGCCGTCTGCACCTGAGACACGTTTTGAAGCCGCATCGAATTGAATGCTTGGAATATTATGCGCATTGGGTGCTGTTTTAATTGGGGTATTGCCAATCTGAGTGGCAATCCAAGTACGATTTTGTAATAGGTTTAAATTTTCAGTTATGGTGTTGTCTTGTGCAGGCATGCTTTCACAGCCTGTCACCACTAAAGTTGAAACCAAAGTTGCAGCAACAAATATTTGTTTTAGCATCGGAATTTCCCCGTGGAAGCATTTCAATTATCTAAGCAAATATCGCACAGATAAGCTAGCCATATTTGTATCAATATTTAAGAATTACAATTGATTGGCGCTTGGATTAGACTGTGAATGCGGCAAACCTTGTCGGATTAACTTCGAATATTGTTCACTGCTCAGTTGCTTAATTTGAGAGACGCGGGGGTTAACATGGGCTTTTTGATACCATGTTTTCATATCCCAATTTTGGTCTATGGCATGGAGGTCATACAAATAATTCGGCAAATAACCGGATGCAAATAAGCGGTAATCGGTTGGAAGTTGATGTTTGGAAACCGCTTGAATCATGTCAAACACCAGTGTTGTACAATTACTGGTGAGCGTGTTGTACCATTTAGGTTGAGTCTGCAGTTCATCAGCTTTATGGAGATATTCTACAAACAGCGCCTGCATTTCAGATTTTGGCATGTTTACGGGGAAGAAATAAACCTGTTCTCCGCGTGTATTACTGCGGGTATAGATGATATCTTTTTCATCAGATGCAATAAGGCTCAGTTCATATTTACGGAAAAAACCACCAATCGCAGAGAATTCTTCATTTTTCTCTTTGCGAATTTCAATCGAAAACGTCAGCGGTGGTCGGTCAGCAAAATCAAAACTGACCAGTGTATGGGCAATTTGCGACCCCATCCAATACGAGGTAATGATGTTGACGCCATTGATTTGACTTAGGTCATATTGGCGGGTTTCCCAACGCGGGGTATAGCTGCCATCGGCATGCCAGTCGAAATTACGCACATTGTGTAAGGTGACGAGATTACCTTGCTTTTCATAATGTAGAATTTCAGCTACTTCAGGATTCCATTCACGATCTTGACGCGCTTCCATGCCAAAATACCAAAATAGACCGCAAATAAAGCCCATAATATAAATTAAGACATCTTTACGACGGCTAAAAAAGTGTTGGGTAATATAGATGCCTAAAATGCTCAGGGCAAAAGCAATCCAGATTCCAATGATAATGCGGCTGCCTAACCAGCCTGCCGGTTGCTGTATCCACAAGGCGGCACAGAGCCAAATCGAAGAACAGAGGACAAACACACTAAATAGAGCATGAAGAATACTTCGCCCTATTTTTTTGAACATTGCTTGTTGGTCACTCTGTTGCATATTTTTCTTTTAGCTTAAGATTTTTCTTTATTTTCGGTAAGTTGCGAACTCAAAAGCAATCCCAGTTTTGTCGTCGATATGTTGTTCTGACGCCACTTTTTGAAAGTCCGCAGGAATTTCAGGATAATGCGCATCACCTTGAACATCGAGTTCAACATGCGTGAGTTCTAAACGGTCTGCGATGCCGATGGTTTGCTTAAAAATTTCACCACCACCAATAATAAAAAGACTCGTTGGTTTTTCTGAACTCGCGACATCAGCAACAGCTTGCGTTAACGCCTCGTCGATACTATATGCGACTTTGGTGCCTTCAAATGACCAATTGCTATCTCGTGTAATGACCCAATTGACACGCTTCGGTAGGGTACGTCCCATAGACTCTAAGGTTTTGCGTCCCATAACCACCACACCACCTTGGGTGATGGCTTTAAAGTGTTGTAAATCTGCAGAAATATGCCACGGCAAATCATTCCCTTTACCAATGCAGCGCTGCTGATCCATAGCGACAACGTGCACGATTTCTAAATTTTGAAATGCCATAGTTTGAACTCAAATAGCCGAAATATTTGCCGTCTATTAGAATGCAAAATCCCGCTTGAGGTAAAGCGGGATTTTGCTTTTCAGTTGGGATTTCTAAAAATTAAACAGCAACAGGGGCTTTAATCGCAGGATGTGATTCATAACCTACAATTTCAATATCTTCAAATTTAAAATCGAAAAGATCGGTAATTTCAGGATTGAGTTTTAATTGGCACAGACCCATTGGTTCACGTGTCAGTTGCAACTGCGCTTGTTCGAAATGGTTGGCATATAAATGTGTATCCCCACTGGTCCAAACGAAGTCACCTACACCTAGACCACAAACTTGCGCAATCATGTGTGTTAACAGGGCATAGCTGGCAATGTTAAACGGCACACCCAAAAAAACGTCAGCACTACGTTGATATAATTGGCAGGATAATTTTCCATTTTGGACAAAAAATTGGAACAAGGTGTGGCATGGTGGCAGTGCAACATTACCTGCCTCATTTGGGTTCCAACCCGACACGATTAGACGACGTGAGTTAGGATTGGTTTTGATTTCATTGACCAACCATTTAATTTGGTCAAAACCATCTTGTTCATATAGGCCATCGGCTTTTTTGGTTGCACCGAAATTACGCCATTGATGACCATAAACAGGACCTAATTCACCGGCAGGACGACCAAAACGAGCAGTTTGTTCTGCTGTAGACCATTCATCCCAAATCGAGACTTTATTGTCTTGCAAATATTGAACATTGGTATCGCCTTTAAGGAACCACAACAGTTCAATCACGATAGAGCGGAAATGAACTTTCTTGGTGGTGAGTAAAGGGAAACCTTGAGAAAGATCGAAGCGCATTTGATGACCAAATACAGAACGTGTTCCCGTACCCGTACGGTCGCCCTTGTCGCCGCCGTTGTCGAGAATGTGTTGTAAAAGGTCTAAATACTGGCGCATGTCTCTCTCATAATTTGCTAAATTTCTTGTGGCACATATTAGCTTGTTTTGCGTGTGGAAGGAACTGTGATGGGCGCTTGAATATAGTCAGGTTTAAAAAATCCAAAACATACGGTGTTTATTGGGTGATGACCAAATTTTGCAGGCAACAAGAGCTGAGTTGCCTGAGCTGAAGACGTCTATTTATAACAACTACATCAAGTGTTAACGAGACAATATGTCTGTTAAATCAAGCATGAGCTTAGAAAACGAAGCTCTATTTTTTACATATTGAGAGATGCTTCTTTCGCAGTGTTGAAAAAAATACAGATAAGTTTGATTAAAAAATAAACGTGATTTTTCTCATTATGAAGAGGTGATATTGAACAACTATTTTTGATTAAGAGTTTGATATAAAAAATAAATCTATTTGAATTAAAAATAGACGGTCGTATTTAAATGTGAAGATTTGTTTAAGAAATCTTACATTTTTTACATGAAAAAACATGATTTACGCGGTACTATCACCCTCGTTAAAATTTTTGAATGCCTAAATATAGGCGGGAGTGTGGGTTAAAGAATGGCTTATGATCACAATGTAAACTTGAGTGAAGTGCATGCTCCAGTTCAGGCAAATATCATAATTCGTTCTCAGGCGAGTAAAAATACGGGCAAGTCCAATACCACTCAAAAAGCAGCGACTAAAAATGTGGTATCCCGCAATGGTCAGCGTATCGATATCGATCGTTTGACTGGATTTTTACAAGGCATTACCCGCCAAAGAAGTACTCAGAAATGTGCCCGCAGTGTTCGTTTAGCACTTGAGTCCGCAGGGGCACGTTTTAACGGTCACCCCGTTGCCGCAGCAGATTGGGGCAGCACATTACAAAAAATTGGTTATCAAAAAATTAATTTAGCGTTTGATCGACCAAAGAAAGGCGATATTTATATTATCGACCGCAATCAAAGTAGCCGTTATGGTCATATCGCAGCATATTCAGGTAAGGATTGGGTGTCTGATTATCGTCAAGCGGGTTATGCGGTCTATCGAACTCCAAATGTGAAATATAGCTATTATCGCTTAGCGGATTGATAATCCTTCAGTGAAAAAAGGTTAGTCTTCAAACCTTTTTGCACGCTGACTGTAGATCGAGACGATAAATAATCCAATTGCAGCAAAGCCCACACATTGCAGCGCTAAAATCCAGCGTTGCTCATCGGGTAGAAAATAAATTAAGCACACTAAACATAAAATTGGCAAAGTAGCCAAACCGCATTTTAATGACGGAGTCAGTGTTTTTAGTTTCTGTTGTCTTAACTTATAAAGCAGATCAATCATCATACCAATGGCTAAACTGAAGCCCGCAAAGCGGAGATCTAGTTGTTTTTGTTCAGCGCATAGAAAAATAAGCACGCAGGTACTGATACAAATGATGAGCTTGATTTGTCGGTTACAGCGCTCAGAGTACCAAAACGTCAGCATTTAAACTTTACCTTTGGGCGAAGAGTTCTCGTTTTTATTCAGCAGTGAAATCGGGGAGAGCAGGCAGATCGCCAAAGCCATAAAGCCAATGCCTTGAGCACCCGGAATCAAAATTTCACCCTTATTCATGTTGATAAAAACCAATGCTAACAGCAGTGCAATCGGTATCCAGGTCAATAAACGATAGAGCAAACCTGTTGGATTTTTTGCTGCAAAATGAATCTTGCAATAACGACAAATCAGGAAAATGACGCCTGTACCCATGAACATTAGAATGGCTTGAAGTGTTAGGGGTTCCATCCAATACAGAACACCGGTCAGTACGGCCATCGCAATAAAAAACAAGATTTTTTTAAGTACAGAAACGCTGGGGTTAAACCAAAATTCAAGCATGGATCGATAGTTTAAAAATAAGCTGAATAAACTTTAGCACAGATCAGTTGTCTAATTCAGTCACTTCATGTGCAGTAAATGCGTATGAAGGAGTAAATTTCAGCGCATAAAAAAGCGAGGCTTAAACCTCGCTTGCTTAAAGACATTTAGAAAATATTAGTGATTCTTTTGTGGACCCCAGTCATAGATTTTTTTCTGGTAGGCATACCACATCATCCATAGGCCAATCAGAATCATCGGAACCGTCAGGAACTGACCTTTACTCATCCATCCAATGAACAGTTGACCATTGTCCGGCTCACGGAAGAATTCAACGGTGAAGCGTGCGATACCATATCCGATGAGGAACAAAGCTGAAACGGCATAACGTGGACGAGGTTTTGAACTAAACCACCACAGCACGATAAACAGAATTAAACCTTCACAGAGGGCTTGATAAAGCTGCGACGGATGGCGCACCAACTGGAGTGGATCGGTCGGGAAGATCATGCCGAAAGCAAAATTTGGGTCAGTCACTGCACGACCATATAGCTCGCCACCAATAAAGTTCCCAATACGACCAAACATTAAGCCTGTTGGAACGCAGGGTGCGATAAAGTCGAGGGTCTGGAACCAAGTCATTTTATATTTCTTGCACCACACTAACATGGCAATCATGACCCCAAGGAAACCGCCATGGAAGCTCATGCCGCCTGTCCAAACTTGGAATAGCCACAATGGGTTGGCAAGGAACTGATCGAAACCATAAAAGAAGACATAGCCAAAGCGTCCACCAATCACGACACCTAATGCACCGTAGAAAATCAGGTCAGAGACCATTTCTGCGTTCCAGCCGTCACGTTGTTTTGCACGGTAGGTTGCCAAGCCCCATGCAAATAAAAAGGCCAATAAATACATCAGACCATACCAGTGAACTTGTAGTGGCCCCAGTGATATCGCCACAGGGTCGATATTTGGATATGTCAGCATTGCTGTTCCTTGTCATTATGTTTTACACAGATTTTAGCTGAATGTGCTGAAAAATGTTGTACATTCAATGTGTAAAGATATTGAGAGTTGAATATGTGCATTGTGGCTTTTGCTTGGCAGGTCTTGGATGACATGCCACTCTGCCTGATTTCGAATCGTGATGAGTTTTATCATCGACCGACGACAGGCCTAAAGCAATGGGTAGATAGTCCGATTATTGCAGGGCAGGACTTACAGTCTGGTGGAACATGGATGGGGATAACCGCCCAAGGGCGTTGGGCGATTGTGACCAATTTTCGTGATGGCCGTGATCAGACTGCATATCCCACTTCACGTGGTGCTTTGATTCAGCAATTTTTAGAATCTGAGCAAACGCCCATTCGTTTTGCTCAAGCACTTGAACAAATCCAATGTAATTATGCTGGCTTTAATTTATTCGTTGGCGACGCCACTCAAGCCGTGTATATGAGTAATCGCGGTGAAGCGCCACAAGTCTTAGCCAAAGGGGTTTATGTCACATCCAATGGTTTAATGACTGAACATTGGGAAAAGACCCGACATTTACGCAAACGTTTCACGCAAGAATTTTTACCGATGCTACAAAGCCAGCAACCACAGGCGGATATAGACGCCGCAGCGTGGGATATTTTGGAAGATGAACGTAAAATCATTCCAGCATTGTTACCCAATACTGGGATTCAGACAGAGATGGAACATTTGTTGTCTTCGACCTTTATTCAAAGTCCGGTATATGGCACCCGCTGTTCAAATTTATTGTGTATGCGGGATTCACAGTGGCATTGGCAAGAAAAACAGCAGCAGGGTGAGCAACAAGGACAGATCACCCAGATAGAATTGCTTTTAAAGCCATAAAAAAAGCCGACGATTCGTCGGCTTTTTTTTTAGAGGTGTCTTATGCGGTTTTTTGCGTTGGTTGAGCTTGTTCTACCGCTTCGCCAGCAATCACTCCACCATCTTTACGGGTGATGACAACGGTCGCTGAGCGAGGACGTGAGGTCGCTGCAGCATTGGTTTGTGATGCCGGCCAGTGGCTGGTCGGTTCAGCATAGGATGCTGAATCTTCACCGGGATGTTGCACATTGATAAAAATCGCTTTGTAGTCAGGTGTCATCGTCACACCTGTGATTTCACACTCTTTTGGTCCGGTCAGGAAGCGACGTAAGTTTTCATCATTCAGTTTTGCCCCCACAATGGTTTCTTGACCCGATGAGGTCGTGGCTTTTGTGCCATCACCGACTTGACCTGGAAGTGCAGCAAGCATCATACAGTTGGTGGTATCGGTATAAGCACCGTCATCGGTTTGAATCCATAACACACCACGTGGGTCGAACCACATCCCATCGGGTGAAGACAAGTCGTTATTGTCATTTAAACCGGATAAGTTAATGTTGCTCGCCATTTTTGCTTCAGCACCAAACAGGTAAATATCCCAAGTAAAGCTGAGCGCTGTGGTTGTGTCACCATCTTCACGGAAACGGATAATATGACCGTTGACGTTGCCTTTACCACCTTCAGGGTCGGTGTAGTTACGTGGGTTGGCAGCATCTAGTGCATGCGTCGTACCACGGTTCGAGTTATTGGTGAGGGTCACATAGACTTCACCATTGTCTGGATGTACAGCGACCCATTCAGGACGGTCCATTTTGGTAGCACCGACAGCATCTGCGGCAAGACGTGCGAAGGTCAGAACATCTGCTTGTGAGCTAAAAGGATAAACGCTGTTGCTTTGGTTTAAACCATTGACGTTATAGCTCAATTCAATCCATTGACCTTTGCCGTCGTTGTTAAATTTGGCAACGTATAACTTACCGTTGTTCATGTATTTGTCGCCCGCGGCATAGCCACCGTTGACATCTTTTTTATTCCATTTTTGGTCTGATACAAATTTATAGATGTATTCACCGCGCGAGTCATCGCCCATGTAAAACGCAAGGTTGTCATCTTCACGTAAGCGACTTGCACGGCAGTCTTCATGTGCAAAGCGACCCAGTGCTGTACGTTTTACGGGGTTTTCACGACGGTCAAATGGGTCGATTTCGACAATCCAACCAAAGGTGTTTGGACCATTACGATAATCTTCTGCTGCCTGAGTACCGGTAACATTCGCTGACCAACGGTCATATAAATCTTGTGACTCATTACTTCCAATCGCCGTTTCCCAACCATAGCGTGAGTTTGCACCCGCTTTTAGGCCATAACGGTTGAGTGCCACAATTTCAGCAGGACTACGTTTGGCATCATCTGCTTTCGCACGAGCGAAGTAACCAATGAAGTTTTCTTCTGTCGTCAGGTAAGTGCCCCAAGGGGTATAACCATTACCACAGTTGTTGTGTGTACCACGGGTTTGTTGACCATTGGCTGAAAACTTCGTACTGACTAAGCTTGAGCCTGCAACAGGGCCTTTAAAGTCCATTACGGTCGATGCGGTAATACGACGGTTAAATGGAGAGTTTTGTACCAGTTTAACGGCTTGAGTCTTGCTGTCTTTTTCAATTTGAATCACAGAAACACCGTGTGCATTGACTTCACGGATAACTTCATCTTCAGGGCGACGGTCATCTACTTTGGTTGGGCCTTGTGGGTGTAAGAAGGTTGGATTGATGTATTCATGGTTCATCACCAACAAACCTTGGTCAGACTGTTTGGCATCATAACGTCCAGAGGTGATATTTAAACCAAAGAAGCTCATACCGTCATGGCAGTCACCAGAGCGGAATTGGAAGCTCGGGCCAGAAGGAACATTGTTATCATCCCATGCTGGGTATGCAGGGTTAATCGAGTCACCCATCGCATATAGCACATGCGCTTGATAGCCTTCAGGAACAGTCACAATATCGTCTAAATTTTTTTTCACTGGTGTGAAATTGAACTTGGTTGGTTTTTGATTTGGATCAGTGACAGGTGGTTTGGTATTGCTATTTGAACCTGAGTCATTGTCATCATTACACCCCGTTAATGAAGATGCCAATGCAAGTGCGACTGCACCACTCGCAGTCTTGGTAATCAAGCTACGACGGCTGATGCGTTGTTCTAAAATGTCACGAAAATGAAGGTTATCCGAAGTGTTGTTATCAAGTTCTTGATCTTCGTTATATGGCATGTTTGTCATGAATTTAAATCCTGGCAAAGGTGTGCTGGGTAAAAGTTGATCACATAAAACTATCGATAAAATATGACAATGCTTTGAAGCTAATGTTGCAAACTGATGAAATAGGCGTTTAGATTTCGCTGCATGAAAATTGCAAAACATTAAATGGACGCATAAAAAAAGAGGCTATCTCAGCCTCTTAGGTGTAAAACTCACCAAAATTGTCGAAAAATAAGTTTGTTTAAGGTGCAGATGCACGTCGTTTTTCAATCAGCTTGCCAAAGAACAAACCCAGCTCAAACAGCATCCACATAGGAATGGCCAGCATGATCATCGAAAGCGCATCGGGTGGCGTGGCAAACATGGCGACAAAAAAACAGCCGACGATAATAAAACGACGCTTCTCCACCAAGGTTTGAGTAGACACCACCCCGATCAAAATCAAAATTAGCGTGATGATGGGAATTTCAAAGGTCAGCCCAAACACCAAAAAAAGCTTTAAGCAGAAACTTAAATAACTATTGATGTCCGTCATTGGGGCGACTGTTTCAGGGGAAACACTCATAAAAAAATGTAGGATGGAGGGCAGGGCAACCCAATAGGCAAATGCAATTCCGGCATAGAAGAGGACGATACTGCCGAATAATAAGGGCATCGCCAAATGCCGCTCTTTTTCATACAGTGCAGGTTTGATGAAGGCCCAAAGTTGATAAATCACGAAGGGCATCGCGAGCATTAGCGCGACAAAGAAATTCAGCTTAAACGGCGCCATAAAGGTGGCGGTTACATCCGTTGCAATCATGGATGAGGTCATTGGCAGTTGAGCACGCAGTGGCTCTGACATCAATTGATAGCTTTGATTGGCAAAGGGCAATAAACAAAAGAACAGAATCAAAATGAGTCCTGTAATTTTGATCAAATGCCGACGCAAAATCACCAAATGTTTGGTGATCGGCATTTCTTCCAAATCAGGCACAGTGTTCTGTGAATTATTCAATGAAAGATCTGTCATACGGCCACCTGATATTCTGCTAATGCATCGGTCGAACTTAATGTGGGAGCTTGGTCTGTTTTAATCTCGTGCTTTTTTTTCATTTGGGGTGTAGCCACGGCAAAGATCGTGCTCTGACCACGTTCGATGTACTGATAACGTGGGGATAAATTTTTATTGTCAGGTAGGACGGCTTCTTGTTGTTTTAGCGCAGTCTGTTCTATGGGGTGTTGCGTTTGTTGCAATTCATTCATCTGAGCCTGCATACGCGCTTCGAGCTGTTGAATACGTTGCATTTCTTTTTGCATTTCTTCACGAAGTTCGGACATGCGAAGTTCACGGTCAATATCTGTTTGCACGTTACTGATCAGTCGTTTAACTTTCCCGTACCATTTACCTGCAAAGCGGATACCTTCAGGCAGTTTTTCTGGGCCAAGTACGATCAGCGCAATAATGCTGAACACCAGTAATTCGCTAATACCAATATTAAGCATTATGACAACTCCTTAGCTTTGAACTGAGGAATTGGTTTTATTTTGAGCTTCATGCTCTAGCGTGCGAGGCTCATTAAGCTGTGTGTTTGCTGCGTCTTCATCACGCATCGATTTTTTGAAATCTTTGACCGCGCCGCCGACATCTTTGCCCAAGTTTTTTAGCTTAGAGGTACCAAAGAGTAAAATCACCACAATTGCAAAAATCAGTACATGCCAAATCGATAGTCCAGCCATCTTGTTATCCTCTTGTTGGTCTGCACAACATTTCAGCAGTTGTAGATGACAGTGAAGTGACCAAGATGTTGCAGTTTAAAGACAGCCGCGAAGCTTATGTTCAGTGTTACTATGCATGGATTGAGCAGTGAGGGTGATGTAGTGGCGTTTCTTCTTCCGATATTGGGTTTTTTAAGTGGTCTCGGATTGGCATCATTATCAGGAACCGCATCGCTCAAATCGATTTTCTCTAGCTTACTTGCACGCTGTTTTATTCCAGCCGTAATCATCTACAACATGGTGTTCTATCAAGCAGGCAGTTTAGCGCTCATGCTCTTTAGCTTTAGTGTTGCCGTGCTGATGTTTTATTTATTTCGCTGGCTGTTAAAAGATAGTTTACGTGCCTTGTGTGTCAGTTATTTGAACTTGGCTTGGCTGGGTTTTCCTTTTGCCTTAGCACTGTTTGGCCCTGAAATTAGTGCAGCGATGGTGGCTCTGTATGTCGGTGGCTCTATCTTTGGCAATATGTGGGCCGTGACAGCCGTCAGTTCAGCCCAATTACCATGGTCGAGCGTGATGCAAAAAGTGGCGATGTCTCCCCCTGTATTTGCCTTGATGATTGCAGGCGTCTGTCGAATAGTTGGACTGCAGCATTTAGAAGAACATCAGATCTTAGATTGGCTCTATCAAGCTGCAAAAATTGGAATGAGTTTCACGGGGATGTGTGTCTTAGGCATGTGGCTGCGTCAAACCAAGGTACAATGGCGTGATCTGATTAACAGTAGTCGTATTTATGCGATGAAACTCACCGTTGGCGCGGTGATCTGTAGTTTGAGTTATGCCTTTCTTCCAATTCCCCAGATCGAGAAATATATTGGGGTGATGTTTATGCTCTTTTGCTTACCCCCTGCAGCGAATATTGTGGCTTTAGAAACGCATTATCAAGGAACAGGCACTTCGGCGCGTTATATTGCTTCAGGCACGATTATGAGCTGCATCGTCGTCAGTTTTTATGGGTTAATTTTGCATCTTTTTTCGCTTTAAGATGAAAAGTGAATTATAAATGCCCGTAAAGGGCGACTACTTGAGCTGTTTGCGAATCTGCCAATCACGCACGAGGGCATATATCATCGCGATACCTATCAGGCCTGGAAATCCAACCTGACCTTGCGACAGATTAAGCATGATCGACAGTACAATCAACACTGCAAAAATAGCGTAAGTGGTACGAAAGCCTGAGGTGAGCGGGTAGGTCAGTTGCGCATGGCAATGAGGGCAGCTTAGTTTTTGAAAACCAAGAAAAGAGCGTGTCGGGATTTCAGTTGAAGTGTGATGGCAAGTGTTGCATATGATCTGTATCGGTTGAAGTGCCATAATTATTCTATTTTTATTCAGGGATTGGAGTTAATCTTTGGCATTAAGATTAACTCCAATTTAACTTATTTCAAACTTGCTTTAAATAATTTCATCGCTTGACCACGATGGCTGATTTTATTTTTTTCTTCTTTTGATAATTCAGCACTAGAAACATTCAGTTCAGGCAGCCAAAACAGTGGGTCATAGCCAAAGCCATTTTCACCACGTGCTGCTTCCATCACTTCACCGCGCCAAATCCCTTGGAAAATTTGTGGGAGTGGGTCTTCTGCATGTTGGACCAAAGCCAAGACACATACAAACATCCCTTCGATTGCTTCACCCTCTTTACGGAGCGGTTTGAGGTCAGCAAGCAACTTGGCATTGTTAGCGGCATCATTGCCATGTTCACCTGCATAGCGCGCAGAGTAAATCCCTGGTGCGCCACCGAGTACAGGAACGCAAATGCCAGAATCATCTGCAATGGCTGGCTTGCCTGAAATTTTCGATGCGTGACGCGCTTTGATAATGGCATTTTCAACAAAGCTTAGGCCGTCTTCGATGGCATCTTCAATGTTCAACTGACCTTGTGGAATCACTTCAACAGGAAGATTAAGCTCGGCAAACATTTTTTCAAATTCTGCAATTTTGCCTTTGTTATTACTTGCAAGCACCAAAGTGCCTTGAGATAACCAATCAGTTGAAGCCATGTGAATATTCACCATAAAACAAGATTTGAGGCTATTTTAACAAGATGCTGTGGTTGACAGGCAATAAAAAAGCACCCGAAGGTGCTTTTTAAGATTCAAAAACTTATTGTGCTTGAATCCATTTGTCTGCACGGTCACGTGCTTGACGAATTTGGTCTTGGCTTAAGTTGGCTGCCAATGCCGTTTTCTTACCTTCAGACAAGCTAATCACTTTGTTGTCGAGCATACCATCACGGGTAGAAAGCTCATACCATTGGTATGCACCCATGTAGTTTTTCTTTTGCTCTTCCATCATGGCTAAGTTAAAGCTTGCGCGGTTATCACCACGGCTGGCTGCTTTTTCGAAATATTGACGAGCAAGCGCTTCATCTTTTTTAGTCCCAATGCCATCTGCAAGCATACGACCTACATTAAGCTGTGCTGCAGATAAACCTTGATCAGCAGCAGCCTTATACCATGCAAAAGCTTGACGTTCATCTTTGGCAACGTCTTTACCTTGTTGATATTTAGTGCCTAAGTAAAACTGAGCACCGGGCTGACCTGCTTTAGCAGCTTTACTTAAGCTGTGAATATCCATAATTGAATATTGAGCAGCTTGGCTAGAAACTGAAGATGATGGAGCAACATAATCCGCATGGGCTTGTATGCTAAAAAGTCCAATCAGTAGCGTCGTGCTTAATAATAATTTTTTCATAGAGCGCTCACTCGATAAATTGCGACTTCACCAAATAGATTTGGGAGACGTTTACTGAGTAAACTGTCTTGTTGATCCCCATTCACGGCAAGTCGGTTAATAATCCGGATGTTATTTTCAGCACACAGCGCTTCAAAATCACGGAAAGTACATAAATGAATATTGGGCGTGTTATACCACATATAGGGTAACGCGTCTGAAACGGGCATCATTCCTTTTAATGCAAGGAAAGAACGAGTCTTCCAATGTGCAAAGTTTGGAAAGGTAATAATAGCCTGTTTCCCCACACGCACCATGTCTCTTAAGAGAACGTCTGGTGCATCTACAGCTTGCAAGGCTTGTGCCATAACCACATAGTCAAAAGACTGGTCGGCAAAGCGACTTAAACCTAAGTTCAAGTCCTGTTGGATGATATTTAACCCGCGACTGACTGCAATTGCAATCTTTTCTTGATCAATTTCTAAGCCATATGCACGAATATTGTGCTTTTTGCTCATATGTGCAAGCAGTTCACCGTCACCACACCCTAAATCGAGTACGCTTGACTCTGGTTTAATCCAACGTTCAGCAAGTTGATGATCAATACGCATTAGTTGGTCTCCTTCGGTGTTTCTTGCAGGTGTTTTACACCGCCTAGGAATGCACGTAAGCTTTTCACATATAACGGAATCGGGAACAAGAAAGAGTCATGACCTTGTTCGGCATCAATATCCACATAGCTCACAGGCTTATGATTGCTAATTAATGCATCTACAATTTCTTGCGAACGAGCAGGGGTAAAACGCCAGTCCGTTGTAAATGAAACAACTAAAAATTGACACTTGGTTTTAGACATCGCGGTTTTTAATGATTGCTCATATTCACGTGATGGATCGAAATAATCTAAAGCCTTGGTCATGATCAAATAGGTATTGGCATCAAAGTTACGGCTAAATTGCTCACCTTGATAACGCAAATAACTTTCGACTTGGAATTCGACGTCAAAGCCATACATAAATTTACCTGACTTTAAGTCACGGCCAAATTTTTGTTTCATGGCTTCTTCAGAGAGGTAAGTGATATGACCCACCATACGGGCCAAGATCAAACCACGCTTAGGATAACTATCATTTTCTAAATAACGACCATCATGAAAATCTGGGTCAGACAAAATAGACTGACGCGCCACTTCGTTAAAGGCAATGTTTTGCGCAGACAGTTTTGGTGTGCTGGCAATAATCACGCACTTTTGTAAACGATCTGGATAGTCCACAGACCATTGTAAAGCTTGCATACCACCTAAAGAGCCGCCAATCACCGCATACCACTGCTGAATCTCTAAACGATCAGACAACATGGCTTGGGTTTTGACCCAGTCACGGACAGTCACTAATGGAAAATCAGGACCATAAGGGCGATTGTCATTTTCAGGATTTGGAGAGGTCGGTCCAGTAGAACCGCTACAGCCGCCAATATTATTTAGTGCTACGACAAAGAATTTTGACGTATCAATAGCTTTGCCTGGTCCAATACATGCATCCCACCAACCCGGCTTACGGTCATCTTCATGATGATAACCTGCAGCATGGTGATGGCCTGACAGTGCATGACAAATCAAAATTGCATTGGATTTGTCTGCATTCAGTTCGCCATAAGTTTCAACCATGAGCTCAAAACGTGGGAGTATGCGATCGCATTCGAGCTCTAACGGCTCTTCAAAAATAAACTTTTGTGGGGTAACTAAGCCCACTGAGTCAGCTGGAAAAGACACAGGAATAATTCGCCTTAAATCTTTAGTATGAATAATAAAAGGATACCACTTGAGGGTATCCTTCTAAAGTCATTTTATTGCTATTTGATATTTATAGCATTGAATTAGACTGCAGCAGCAATCACTTGTTCAGTACTCAAAACACCTTGTTCAATTAAACGGTTAGTGCTGGCAATAATCGCCTCGATAGATGCGGTCACGATGTTGTCATGCACACCTGCGCCGAATGCAGACTTACCTGTACCTTTCACTTGAAGCTCAATTAAAGCCAAGGCTTTAGCATGTGCGCCTGAACTGATGCTACGTTCTTCATAGTTCAAGACATCAATCGGTAACTGCAAGGCATTTAAGATGGCAGAGATTGGGCCGTTGCCTTCACCGCGTAATTGCTGGATCTCACCGTTCACTTCGACATCAAGCTCAATGACTTGTTTGCCATTTTCATCATGTAAGCGGTAGTTTTTCGCCGCATAATGCGTATCTTTGGCAGCCACATAAGTGTCTTTAAACAATGACCAGATCGCTTGCGCAGAAATCTCAGTACCGTCTTCATCTGTTTTTTGCTGTACGATTTGCGAGAACTCAATTTGAATACGACGAGGCAACACCACGTTGTAATTTGATTCTAACAAGTACGCAATACCGCCTTTACCAGACTGAGAATTGACACGAATCACCGCATCATAGTCGCGGCCCAAGTCTTTCGGGTCGATTGGCAAATAAGGCATATCCCACATTTCTTCGTTCTTTTGGAACTCAAAACCTTTTTTAATGGCATCTTGGTGTGAACCAGAGAACGCGGTGAAGACCAAATCACCAGCATACGGATGACGAGGGTGTACCGGCAAGCCTGTGCATTCTTCAATGATTGAAATGATTTCGTTAATGTTTGAGAAATCTAAGTTTGGCGCAACACCTTGGGTATACATGTTCAATGCAATCGCTGCAACGTCTACGTTACCTGTACGTTCACCATTACCAAACACACAACCTTCGACGCGGTCAGCACCAGCCATAATCGCCAACTCAGAAGCGGCAATACCACAGCCACGGTCGTTATGACAGTGCACAGAAATAATCACACCGTCACGGCGCTGAATATTACGGTGCATCCATTCCACTTGGTCTGCATAGACGTTTGGACCAGAAACTTCAACCGTTGCAGGCAAATTTAAAATCACTTTGTTCTCTGGAGATGCTTCCCAAATTTCAGTGACCGCATCACAGACATCTTTAGCCACTTCTAATTCTGTTGCAGTAAAACACTCTGGACTGTATTGGAATACAAATTCAGTTTCAGGCTGTTTTGCAGCGTATTCTTTGACTTTCGTTGCAGCGTTAATCGCTAATTGTTTTGCACCAGCAACATCAACATTCAACACTTTATTGCGGAAGGTTGGAGAATTTGAGTTGTAGATATGCACGATGGCACGTTTTGCACCTTGTAATGATTCAAATGTACGTTGAATCAAATGATCACGTGCTTGAACCAAAACTTCGATGTACACATCATCAGGAATATGACCGCCTTCGATCAACAAACGAGTGAAATCAAAGTCGATTTGTGATGCAGAAGGGAAGCCGATTTCAATGTGTTTGAAACCAATTTTCACAAGCATTTGGAACATTTTGAACTTTTGTTCAATGTTCATTGGCTCGAAGATCGCTTGGTTACCGTCACGAAGGTCGGTACTCATCCAGATCGGCGCTTTATTGATTTCGTTATTTGGCCATTGACGGTCTGGTAAGTCTACACGTTGGTACATGCGACGGTATTTTTTGCTTGGATCTGCCAACATCATGTGAAAACTCCTTATAGCACCGTGGATAAATGTCGTGGATAAACGGCAAGGTACTACTTATATAGATTGTGTCTATTCTAGCAATTTACAAGTTTAATTTCGGAGTCTTTAGTCGAAAGTCGAAATAAATCTGTAAAGATTCACATGACTTAGCTTTACCGTAAGCTCGTAAATGTATAACTAAATATTAGTCCATATATTTCGGAAATAATTTCCTATTTTTGCGTCAAGATGCCATTACTGGAAAATATTTTTCTATAAAATTAGCTTTTTTGAAAAATATAATCTTTATTAATCTCATCGACGGTGGCTGTTCCCATCAATGCCATTGTAATCTCAAATTCTTCTTTCAGTATTTTGAGTACATGTGCAACGCCTAAAGCGCCCGCTGTAGCTAAACCATAAATGCAGGGACGGCCGACTAATACGGCAGATGCACCCAAGGCTATCGCTTTAAACACATCTGAACCACGACGAATACCACCATCATATAAAACTGGGAAATCCAGAGGCACAACTTTTTTAATCAGTTCTAAGGCGGTGAGAGGGGAAATGCAACCGTCCAGTACGCGCCCACCATGATTCGACACAATAATGCCTTGTACACCGTGTTGCAGGGCAAGTTCAGCATCATGTGGACTGACAATGCCCTTTAAAATAATTGGTAAAGATGTATTTTGACTGAGCCAAAGGATATCCGCCCATGTCGGTGCAATTTTCATTAGACCTTGAAATAATGGATGTTCATTTTTATTGGTTTGAGGTTGTTGAATAGAGTGATGAGGCTGCGGTTCATGCTTAGGAAGTTCAAAAAACGCATGTCTCTCTCGGTCACGAATTCCTGAATGTGGAGAATCAACGGTCACCACAATCGCTTTAAAACCATGTGCTTCTGCCATTTTGACCAGTGATAATGACTTTTCGCGCTCACCTTGCCAATACAATTGGAACCATTTGAATGGATTGTCCTGCTTTAACTCACGCATATCTGTATTGGTAAACGTACTGAGGATCATATTGCTGCCAAGGACTTCGGCGGCGAGGGCTGTTGCAGCTTCAGCATCAGGATGAAATTGTTGTTGATGACCAATGGGTGCTACAAAAATAGGATGCGGAAAACGTTGCCCTAATATCTCAATTTGGGTATGACCTTGGGTCAGATCTCTGAGCATACGTGGTAGAAGTTGTATCTGTTCAAACTGAGACAAATTGCCACGTACACTGTGTTCATCCATAGAACCACCTTGTAGGTATTGCCACACCATGTGTGACAGGTGCAGTTCAGCCTGTTTTTCGTAATCGGCAATGGTTTGCAAATGAGCTGGTATTTGTGTCAGTGGTTGCAATGGTGAATGTTGACTCATAGAACTGCCCATTGACGTAAAAGATTATGGTAGTGATTCGTCAGTTGTAAAATTTCTTTGCTATCACCTAAATTTTGTCGTAATTGCATAATGGTCTGATCTAAGTTAAAGAGCATACTTCTCTGCCAATCATCTTTGACCATACTTTGTACCCAAGTGCATGCTGCAATACGGGAGCCTGAAGACACTGGCTCAACACGATGTAGACTGGTCGCAGGATAAACAATTGCATCGCCAGCATCTAACTTTACTTCGTGTTCACCATAAGTATCTTCAATGATCAGTTCACCACCTTCATATTCATCGGGTTCTGATAAAAAAATGGTCATTGATACATCAGTACGTACAGTTATATTTTTTTCATTAAAGTAATGGATTGCATTATCGACATGATTACCGTAGTGGCCCGTATCTTGGTAGCAATTGAATAGCGGAGGTAAGATTTCTTTAGGTAATGCAAAAGATTGAATGAGCAGACTTTCTTTAATTTGCTGTAATACTTGCTGACTTAACTGCTGATAGAGCTGACTGTTTGAATTGATTTGTAAATTTTTTTTGATGTTTTGAGCTTGTGCTCCGGCCGAACTTTTTCCTGAAACCCACTGATTATCTTGGTTCATCGCTTGTCTGATGCTTTGAACGTGTTGCTTTGAAAGGACATGAGGGACATGAAGAAGCATAATTTAACCTTAATCTAATTTTAATCAAATCTACATAAGATAAGCATAAATAAAAAAGCCTTAATACAAGATTAAGGCTTTTTTTAGAATATTTAATTTAGAACTTAAAATTAAATGTTAAGCGATAGTTACGTTCAGCACCTGCGATGTAACGTAATCCACCACGGTTGATGCTGTTAATGTAGTCTTCATCAAATAAATTGTTGATGTTGAATTGAATACCTACATTTGGTGTTGCTTGGTAACTAACCATTGAGTCAAATATCCAGTAGTCAGGGATGACAGCAGGACCGACCTGATTGCCATCTTTGTTTTTAGTCATTTCACCATTGTAACGCGCGCCGCTACCAATGCTCCATTTATCCATATTGTAGATCGTCCACAATGTGAATGCATCAGAAGGCGTAAATGGCATATTACTTGAACCATCTGCTGAAACTTGCTGGTTACTCGCAGCTTGGGTTACATTTTTAATGTCTGTTTTTTGATGTGTATAACCAGCAATAACTTGCCAATTGTCATTTAAGTTACCAATCACGCCAAGTTCAACCCCTTTAACTGATTTTTCACCAGTTTGGTAGTATTCTTCACCATCTTTTTCCAACTCATTTGTGAGTTCAGTTTGGAAAAGTGCACCTGTTAAGAGTAAACGGTTGTCAAAAAATTCCCATTTAGCACCAACTTCAATGGTTTCAATTTCTTGAGGATCAAGATCTAAGTTGTTATTGCTGCTCGCTGAACCAGATGGGGCAAATGCATTGGCATTACCAATACCGTCACCACCTGTAATAGTACCCGGTGGTTGTTGTTGGATGGCGTAGTTAGCATACAAGCTACCGTTTTCAGTTGGTTTATATAGTGCCCCAACTTTCCAGTTGAATAGGTTGCCGTCATCTTTAAAGCTTTGTGCAACATAATTTGCCGGTTGACCTGAAACAGCCGTATTCACAAATGTATCGGCATCAAGTTTATAACGATCTAGACGAACGCCACCATTCACAGAAAATTGTGGTGAAATTTCAATAGTATCGAAGGCAAAAATAGAGTAGGTATCCATTTGAGCTTCAGAATCACCATTACCATTGGTATTTCTGACTAAAGCGGTATGTACAGTGCCTTGTGGGTTATACAATGAACTTGTACCGGTAACCGTAGCAGTCCAACCACGTGTTTTCATTTCTTCACGTGTAAATTCAACCCCTGTACTGACATCATGTTTTAAGCGACCTGTATTGAAACTTGTAACCAAGCTAGTTTGGTTAGTTATAATTTCATCTTCAGAATCACTATTATTTGCACTGCCTGAAACGCGCATTGCAGTAGGATCATTCAGGTCAGTTGACGTTGTAGTGAAGGCATTACCTGAGAATGTCGTTAAATATTGATGCTCTGTTTTGCCCCAACGAGAGGTATTTTTGATTTTCGTATTTTCTGATAAATCATACTCTAAACGAGCAGTTGCCATGTCTGCAGTGACATCATCAAAATCTTCAGGTGCACCATAATAATTTGATGTATCCACTGGGTGAGAATTCAAATAACCAGCAAGATTTGAAAAGTCAGTTCGACTACCAGCACTTTTAGCCGCATCAAAACCAGGTAAACCAACGGTTGGTATACCGCCATCCAAGACATTATCTTGTTCAATATGTAGATAGTCTAAGAAAAGGCGAAGATCTGTGCCTAAACCAAAGCCGGCTGAAAGTGCAGCAGCCCATTTTTCATTTGTAACGCCGTCACGACCAATACCGTCTGAGTTTTCACCCATGGCATTAAAACGGATGGCAGTTGTATCGCTTATTGCTTTATTAATATCCGCAGTTGCTCGGTAATATTCATCTGAGCCGAAACCAAGAGTTGCATTGTTAGCGTCTTGAAGTTTTGCTTCTTTTGTTGATAAATTAATTGAACCTGAGGCAGCTGTACGACCATTATCTGTACCAGCAGGGCCTTTAAATACTTCAATTTGTTCGTAATTAAACATGTCTCGAGTAACGTTACCCAAGTCACGTACTCCATCGATGAAGATACTATTTGCTGTATCAAATCCACGCATGGTAACAGCATCACCAGTATTCATTCGTCCGTTTTCACCTAGGGAGAATGTGCCGACACCAGGAACGTTTCGAAGTGCTTCTGTTAGGGTCGTTGCATTTTGTTCTTTTAATACTTTCTCAGGGATAATGGCCATAGTCTGAGTCGTATTTAGTTGAGATTGCGTAAACTTATCTGAAGACGCTTTTTCTACTTTATAATTCTCTTTATTTACAGTTTGATTAATCGTCTCGAGTTGGACAGCTTTTTCTTCAGCCATTACATTGCCTGCAATGATTGAAAGTGATGAAGCAATCGCTGTAGAAACAATTTTCTTACGTGTTTTAATGAAGGCCATTTCGAACCCGATTCGGAGTAGTGAATTTGTATGCGAATAATAATGATTCTTATTTGTTCTTACATCTTTATGTAATTGTTATTCACGATAAATAATCGTATCGTGATAGCCCTATTTAATGTAATGATATAACAAGTATTAATTAAGTATCTGTTTTTTATTAAGTATTGATAAAACATATTATTGGTTTGTAATTGATTGAGATTGCAAATATAGCCATGATTGTGAATTAAATAAGAATAAATCGTAAATTGTTGATGCAAAAAAACCTGCCGAAGCAGGTTTTTTTATAAAGTGTTATTTAGAATTTAAAGGTTGTACTTAATTGTACGCGGCGGCTTTCTTGAGTATTGCTATAATGGTTGTAATAGCTATTTGCGACTTTCTCATAATCGTTAAAGTCTTTATCAAAGACATTGTACAGAGCAACACCAATATCCCAGTTTGGCGTGACATTAAAGTTTGAACCGACATGTAATAATGCGTATTCCTTGTAGTCACCAAGGGCATCATAAACCTGTTGATTCGCTGCAGTTAGATTGTCATAGGTTGAGGTGAAACGTGCACGTTCACTTCGATACTCACCACGCGCCCATAAATTCATAAAGTCAGCAGCTTGCCATTTAAGCGACGCATTAACTATGTGTTCTGGTGTGTCATTAAGTACAGGATTGCCTAAACTGCTATCTTTAATTTCAGTTTCAGTCCACGTGTAGTTCAGTCCAAATTTCCAATTATCGGCAAATGCCCAGTTTAAACCAGCTTCAATACCATAGACTTCAGCTTCTTCGGCATTCACAGGGCGAGTCACATTCCATGAGTCTGGTGTGCCACGGTTATAATCCATCACCCATGGCGTTCCAACCGATGCCATGAATGCTTCACAGTCCGCTTTAGACCAATTAATACCCGAAGTTGTTGTGTTATCAGTATTACAGCTAATTTCTTTATTGCCCGTCATAATTTTATCTTCAATTTGGCTAAAGAAAGCTGTTACGTTGAAGTCAAAATTATGATTGGTAGAAAAGTATGTACCAAACTCAAAGTTCTTGCTGGTTTCAGGTTTTAGATTTGGGTTGCCAAAAGTTGGTGTACGACCCTGACCACTGACATTGACCACACCATCAGTTAAACGTTCTAAACGTGGGGCTTTATAACCTTCACTATATCCGCCTTTGAAGGTCCAGTTTTCATTTGCATTCCATACCAAATATGCACGTGGTGTCCAAAAGTCACCAAACGTATCGTGGTCGTCATAACGAAGACCAAGTGTTAATGCAAGATTGTCGTTCAGCGACCAAGTATCTTCGGCGAATAGACCCAATTGCTCAAAAGAAACTTCTTTTTTTACACGTAAACCATCACTGATACTGGCTTCCCACCATTGACCGCCTAGAGTAATACGGTGGTCTTCAAAATGTTGAGTGGTAAATTTAGTATCAAAAATCGTATCTTCACTTTCTAACACACGAGGAGTGATGGCTGTTGACATTCCTTGTGCACGTGCAGGAATTAAACGTCCAACCGTTTCTGTTTGAGTATTGATAATACTTGACTCAAGTTTGCCAATAGCATTATTCCAAGTATGTGCGAGGATCATTTTCTCACGGTTATATTCTTGAGCATCACCATAACCACCATTTGCGCCAAGCGTCCCTAATTGACCTTTACTATTGTCATACCATTGTTCAGTTTTTTCATATTCAACTGAAATATCATGGTCGCTGTGCGGTGTCAGGGTTAAGCGAGCACCGATAGTTTCTAGATCTGATTTAGTTGGGCTATTTCCGCCACTAAGTTCAGCACCAGTATCATCGTCATCACTACGTATTAAATCTGATTGATCACGTTCCGCTTTACGTGCACGGATTTGTAAGCCCAATAAATCTTGAATGATTGGCCCTGTTAAAAATGCATCGACAGCGCGTTGGTTACCAAAGTCTGAGTGATTTGGCAGCACTGTCCCTTCTAACGTGACCGAACCTGTCCATTCTGGTGAAACTTTTTTGGTAATGATATTGACTACACCACCAATTGCATCAGAACCATATAAAGTGGAAGCTGGTCCGCGGATGACTTCGATGCGTTGGATAGCCGAAACAGGGGGGATAAAACTATTATTCGACTCACCAAATCCGTTAGGGGCAATGTCACCTGTACTATTTTGTCGGCGGCCATCAATTAAAACTAAGGTATATTCGGCGTCCATACCACGAATACGAATATTTAATCCACCGGTTTTCCCTGCTGTAGGGCTAACATCGACACCTTCTACATCACTTAATGCATCTGCAACGGATGTAATTCGTTTATTTTTTAAGTCTTCAGCCGTAATCACGGTAATTGAAGCAGGAGCATCCTTTACTTTTTGTTCAAAGCCCGCTGCAGAAACAACAATGGTTTCCATCTGTTGAGCTTGAGATTCAGTCGTTTCAGCATGTGCGAAACTCGTAGTAGTTACAATTGCCCCAAATAAAGCAGCGGAAAGAGGGTTGAGATTAAATTTACTCATAAAAGAATACCAAATATGGACAAGATAAATATATGAAAATAAATTAAAAAAATATCATTAAGAATAATAGTGAGAAAGTTTCTCATTTTCAATGGTGAATTAAAAAATAATCAATATTTCTTCGAAAAAAGCTGAAAAATTCTAAAAATAAGAAGGGCATCCATGCCTGAATTTATAGTGTTATAATCCATTTTTGTATATCTTTAATTGTTGTCATATAATGTGGCACTTTTTTTTAAAACTGTTTTAACTAACAAATTATCGAGGAAGCCATGCAAGTAACTTCTGAAGCGGTTTCGGGCGTTGCCCGTCGTTTAAATGTATCTGTACCGACGAGCCGTATTAACGAGCAGTTTGAAGCTCGCTTGAAACGCACTGCCAAAACTGTGAAGATCAACGGCTTCCGTCCAGGTAAAGTACCTGTAAACGTTGTTCGTCGTGAATACGGTGCTGGTATCTATCAAGAAGTTGTAAACGACATCATTCGTGACACAGTATTCGAAGCGATCCAACAAGAAAAAATCAATGCTGTTGGTATGCCAAACATTGAAAAAACTGAAATGAAAGATGATGCTTTAGTTTATGAAGCAACTGTAGAAGTTTATCCAGAAGTTGAAGTTAAGTTCGAAGGTCTAGAAGTTGAACGTAAAACAACTTCAGTTGACGACAAAGACGTTGAGAAGATGATTGAAAATCTTCAAAAACAACGCGCTTCATGGGTTGAAACTAAAGGCATGGCTAAAAAAGACATGCAAGTAACTTTCGACTTTGAAGGTACTGTTGATGGCGAGAAGTTTGAAGGCGGCGCTGCTGAAGACTTTAAACTCGTTCTTGGTTCTGGTCGTATGATCCCTGGCTTCGAAGACGGCATCGTTGGTATGAAGAAAGGCGAAGAGAAAGTTATCGATGTAACTTTCCCTGAAGACTACCAAGCTGAAAACCTTGCTGGTAAAGCTGCTCAATTCAAAATCACTGTTAAGCTTGTTGAAAAACAAAAACTTCCAGAAGTTGATGCTGAATTCTTAAAAATCTTCGGTCTAACTGAAGAAGAAGGCGTTGAAAAGCTGAAAGCTGACGTGCGTAAAAACATGGAACGTGAAGTGAAAAACGGTCTTCGTAACCAAGTGAAAGGTGCAACTTTTGATGCGCTTGTAGCTGCAAACGAAGTAGAACTTCCAGAAGCAATGGTTGCTCAAGAAATTGACCGTCAACGTCAACAAATGATCCAACAATTCACTCAACAGTTTGGTGCTCAAGGCGCTAAAGCGTTTGATTCAAGCATGCTTCCAGATGACCTATTCAAAGAGCAAGCTGAAAAATCAGTTAAACTTGGCGTATTAGTCAGCAAAGTATTGGCTGAAGCTAAACTTGAAGTTGATGCTGAACGTGTTGATGCTTACATCGAAGACATGGCTTCTTCTTACGAAGATCCTAAAGAAGTGATTGAATACTTCAACAACGATAAACAGCAACGCGCTCAAATCGAAGCTGTTATTCTAGAAGACCAAGTTGTAGATCACATCTTAGCTTCTGCTAAAGTAACTGATACAACTGTGAGCTATGAAGACTTATTGAAAGAGCAACAAGCTCGTCAACAAGGCTAATTTCTAGCTTTCAAAAAAAGGCGCATTAAGCGCCTTTTTTTATCGAAATTTGCCCCCAAATAAGTTGTCCTGATTTCACAATGCTTATGAAAAAAATATCTGTTATTTAATTGGGAATCTTTTGCAATTTCGACAAATATCCCTCATATTGTGAATTATGGGTTGAGTCAGAAAAATTTAGGAATAAATAACGTATGTATGTTCCAACAATTGAAAACGCACTAGTGCCAATGGTGGTAGAACAGTCATCTCGTGGCGAGCGTTCTTTTGATATTTATTCACGCCTTTTGCGTGAACGTGTGATTTTTTTAACCGGTGAAGTTGAAGACAACATGGCAAATTTGATTGTTGCCCAAATGTTGTTCTTAGAAGCAGAAAACCCAGATAAAGATATTCATTTATATATCAACTCACCAGGCGGTTCGGTTACTGCAGGTATGGCGATTTACGATACCATGCAATTTATTAAACCTGATGTTGTGACTTACTGCATGGGGCAAGCAGCATCGATGGGTGCATTCCTGCTTAATGCCGGTGCTAAAGGCAAACGTTACTGTCTTGAAAATGCCCGTGTCATGATTCACCAACCCCTTGGTGGTTTCCGTGGTCAGGCATCTGACATTGAAATTCATGCACGTGAAATTCTATTCATCAAAGAACGTTTAAATCGTTTAATGGCAGAGCATAGTGGTCAAGACTACGAAACTGTTGCTCGAGATACTGACCGTGACAACTTTATGACAGCGCAAGCTGCGAAAGAATACGGTCTTGTGGACGAAGTTTTATCTAAACGCCCATAAGTTTTAAAGAATTAATTATTGGAGTGAATATGTCCGAACATCCTCAAGGACAAAAGCATTGTTCATTTTGCGGTAAAACGCAGTCTGAAGTCGGGAAACTGATTGCAGGTGAGGACGCGTACATCTGTAATGAGTGTGTGGACGTATGTCTTGACCTAGTTCAGACCAGTCAGCAAGTTGAATCAAATGACTGGGCAACTCGTCCTTTACCAAAACCGCATGAAATCCGTGCTGCGCTTGACCAATATGTGATTGGGCAAGATGTTGCGAAAAAGACCCTCTCTGTTGCGGTATACAACCATTATAAACGCCTAAAAGTTGGCACCAGTGGTAAAAAACCAGAAGACGGTGTAGAGATTTCGAAAAGTAACATTATGTTGGTTGGACCAACAGGTTCAGGTAAAACACTGCTTGCTCAGACACTTGCGCGTCTTTTAGATGTGCCATTTGCCATGGCAGATGCAACGACCTTAACCGAAGCAGGTTATGTCGGTGAAGACGTTGAAAACATTGTACAAAAGCTGTTACAAAAAGCAGATTACGATGTCGAAAAAGCGCAAAAGGGTATTATCTATATCGACGAAATCGACAAGATTACCCGTAAGTCTGAAAACCCATCAATTACTCGTGATGTGTCAGGCGAAGGTGTTCAGCAAGCGTTATTGAAAATGATCGAAGGTACGGTTGCGTCGATTCCGCCTCAAGGTGGTCGTAAGCATCCGCAGCAAGAATTTATTCAAATTGATACTTCAAACATCCTGTTTATCTGTGGTGGTGCATTCTCTGGTCTAGAGAAAATCGTACAGCAGCGTCAGGAAAAAGGCGGTATTGGCTTTACAGCTGAAGTGCGTAAGAAAGATGAAACTAAAAAATTATCTGACTTATTCCGCCAAGTTGAAGCGACAGATTTGGTTAAATTCGGTCTGATTCCTGAATTTATTGGTCGTTTACCTGTGATTGCTACCTTGGAAGAACTCGACGAAGAAGCATTGATGCAGATTCTGACAGAACCAAAAAATGCATTGACACGTCAGTACCAATATTTATTTGAAATGGAAAATGTTGACCTTGTATTTGAAGATTCAGCATTGCGTGCCGTGGCTAAAAAAGCCCTTGACCGTAATACAGGTGCACGTGGTCTACGTTCGATTTTAGAAAATTCATTGCTTGAAACGATGTATGACCTACCAAGTCGTTCAGATGTGGGTACGGTTGTCGTCAATGAAGCGGTGATTAATGGTGAAGCGGAACCTGAATTTAAATCAGAACGTCAACCAAAGAAAACTGAAGAAGCTGCACCGAAGTCAGATTTAAAAGTTGTGAACTCTAAATCTGCTTAAGCGCTATTCGTCTGAAACGTGTGTAAATCCAAGATTTGCACACGTTTTTTATTTCCAAAAATAAAGGCAGAATGTTAATCTCAGCAGGATGGCGTGGATGCCTGAATGTAAAAAACTGAAAACAAAAGTGTAAAAATAAAAAAAGACGCAGTGAGGGATAATCATGCGTGGAGTTGCAATTCTACTTTTAAGCAGTGTAGCGCTGCTGGGTTGTCATGGAAAATCAGCCGTTGAGCAAACGTCATTGGCTTCAACATTAAAGCCCGTGGATCCTGAAAGTACACCGGGCCATATTGAACAATATCGATTGGGTATGTTTACCATTGGTGGTTGGGTCAATCAGAAACAAGGTCGACATTTTCAAGAAGTGAAAGCTCAGCATGACCAAGCAGCGATTGTGTATTTATATCGTCCAGACAGTAAGTGGAACCGCCAAGAAATTGTGGCTAGTAGCTTATTTCTGAACAGTGAGCGTATTCCAAGTTTATTGAATAATCATTATTACTGGGTGGAGTTACCGGCGGGGAATTACCGCTTATCATCGAGTCGCCCTTTGGGGGTGAATCATTTTCAAAAGCCTAAATATTTAGACTTTGATGTTGAAGCAGGTCAAACTTACTTCATTAAATATGATGAAGAGAATTTATCCAGTAAAAGAACGGTTTCAGGGCCATTGCTGCTCATGCCTGAAAAAATTGGTCGAAATGAAATCGCATTTACAGAGTTGAAATCCAACAGTTTTAACTTTGTGGCAGAAGATCAAAACTCTGGAAAAGTACGTAAAAGTGCGCAGAAATTGAAGGCGCCTCATTATGATCCTGCGGAAGATGTGCAGTTGACCAAGCCTTTTAAATTGTGGAATCCATTAACTTGGTAATGTAATTTGCCGTTGTTTTTAGTGTGTGAAAGCATTAAATAGCGAATGTCATTCGACAGACAGTCTAAATATTGACAATAAAAAAGCACCCGATGGGGCACTGCTGTCCCATAGTTTGCTTTAAATAAAAAAACCTGAGTCCTAACAGTTAAAATATGAGTGCAAACAAACACTTTAACGACCAGGATTCAGGTTTTGTCACATCAGAATACCGTATTTCATGAG
>NZ_VOZT01000017.1:0-68846 GCF_013419625.1 Acinetobacter sp. YH12070
TGTACACAGTGCACTGGGTTATGTATCGCCTTTTGAGTTTGAAGCAATGTACTATGATAAGATTAACCCGTTAGGTCAGGTGGCCTAACTTAAATAAAAAAGTCTCCGACAAACCCGGTACGGTTCAGATATTACGTACATATGGACTGTTGAAGGATGGCTGTATTTAGCAGCGGTAAAAGACCTTTACACGAAGCAAGTGGTTGGCTATAGCTTAAATGAGCGCATGACAACACAGCTTGTTTGTAATGCGCTAAATATGGCTATTCACAATCAAAAACCAACCAAAGAACTGATTGTGCATTCAGACAGAGGAAGTCAATATTGCAGCCATGAATATCGAAATATACTTGAGCAATATGGTTTTCAAGGTTCAATGAGCAAGCGCGGAGACTGTTACGATAATGCACCGATTGAAAGCTTTTGGGGAATACTGAAAAATGAGTTAGTGCATCATTACAACTATCAAACCAGAGAAGAAGCCAAAGCAGATATTATAAAATACATTGAGTTATTTTATAATCATCGAAGAATTCAAAAGGGTTTGGGTTTTAAGACACCAAATCAAATGGCCGAAGACTTTTATAAGTTGGCTGCCTAGAATCTCCCAAGGGAAAGTCTCCTGATAATTCAGCGTATATCACTCTTTAAATCTCCCAAGGGAAAGTCTCCTGATAATTCAGCGTATATCAATTTATCAAATCAGTCATGCAATTTATCTAAAAAATCATCAAATGAAGATGCTATTTTTTTTAAAGAGTTTTCTTTATCATGAAAATATATATAAACACCACCATAATCATTAGAATCATCATCAACATTTAACATAATAAAATCACCATTTACAGTATACGCAATAGCATAATAGTATTTAGGGAATGATATTAGTTCTCCACTATTATTATGTTTTAATGTATATGAGACTACTTTTGAATTTAATGTAAAAAAGTTTTGTATTACTCGATTATTTTTTGGAGAAGTATCAAATGTATCTTTTGAGGGGCTACCACCATTTGTTGTTAGTAAAAATTTTTTGTATTCAATTGGAAAGTTAATACCAGACTCTCCCTCAAATTGATTGAGCATAACATCATTAACTTCTGAGGGTTTCTTATATTCTTCCAATAGCATTTTTTTTAATCTTTTATCATAATTAATTCCAATTAATGACAATGATTGAAGCTGTTGTTCACTTTTTGAAATTTTTTCAAATTTAATATTTTTATAAATCATTAGCTTAAAAGTATTTAAATGGATATAATTCATATAATCCTTTTTTTATTGAATTTATTTGATTAATGAATTTTTTTTGATTTTCATGAGATATATTTTCTTCTCGGTCCAATTCGTTTTCTAGCTCTCTAAATAAAAAAGCCATTTTCACAAAATCGGTAAAATCAATATTAAGTTTTTGAAATTGACTTATATCCGCATAGTCTCCTTGATTGTGATCATAGAACGATATCCCTCCTTTAACTTTATCAATAAACCACTCATCACCTTGACCTGTACGACCAATCATCCAAAAATTTTCACTAATAAAAGGGTTGATTTCCTCAACATATTTATTTTCTTTAATTGCTTCTTCATATCCAAATATTATTATATCCGGTATAAATTCTGTAGTTTGAAATTCACTTAAAAAATTTAAATAAAAATCGTCATTTACAGTTATTTTATTAATTTTTTTTAACGCGCTTTTACGTTGAATAAAAATTTCTTTTATTTCATCAATTTCAAATACTTTATCGAACATTTACAACTCCTTATAATTAACTACAGCAACACAAATTGGCACCTTTAACGGCTGTGGCATTATGCTTACTAATTCTTTCCTTTCTAGCTAGTCCTCTCAAAGTCTGTTCAAGCATCTTTTTAGACTCTGCTTTACTCAAATTCATAGCTTCTACTTGATTCAATATTCCTCCCCATGTTTTATTCCAATTTTGCCCTGTCCTAGACCCATTAGTATGTATCCCTGGAGTTTTAGTGTGTTTCTCTTTTGGCAAATTATAGTAATACTGTGGATTGTTTACATCAATACCGGCTAACTCTTTGAATTTTTCGGCATATTCCTCTGGGAAACCGTGATGAATATCAGAATTTGTATGTTTGCATCCTACATAATTCTTCCAATTTCTTTGTAAAGTTCTAGTGGGTGTTTTAGCCAATCCTAAAGCATCTGTCCATTGTATTGGATTGGGAGCATAGGCATAAATATTATACCCACCACTTAGTCCTATAGGATCTTTACTTACAAACCTTCCCACACAAGGTGAGTAATAACGGTTGTAATGCAATCCTGTTTCTTGGTCGAAATACTGCCCTTGAAAATGAATATTATTTGAAATGATTTCACTATTTTCAAAGAAGTTTGATTTCACTTTCTCTGCTTTACATTCACCCCAAGCTTTATACTCAGCTTTCCAAATGACCGAACCTGTATGGTCAGTCATTTCTTGCGGTGTACCTAAGTGGTCAAAGTGATAGAACCAGACATCATCAAAACCTTTGCTTTGTTTTGTGGTTTTCCACAATGGATCACGATGTACACTATCGGGTTTATCTGATCAACCAGCGGCTTGAATGAAATTATCATTTAAAATCTAAAAACTGCATTTCTAACTTATTTTCTTCTACTAATTTTACAAATTTTTCAGTAACCATATAAATGTATGGTTTAGATTTATCTTTTAAGATAAAAGTTGAATCTATGTTCTTAGTTTCTATTATTTTTTCATCATCATCTAATATATTCACAGTATTTTTGATATATAACGCATAAATATCTGACTCAGTATTATTAACTAAACATCTAAAGAAATCACATTCTGAAGCTAATTCATCTTTCAACTTTTCATAAAAATTTTTCGAAAATAATAAAATACCTGAAGCAGAATAATAAAAGTCAGTATTTAGTATTTCATCTAAATTACCTTCAAAGTCATTATCATATGTCATATTGATTCTAGGATTCTTTAGAAATCCTGTGCTACTATCATTAAACTTAAAATAGTCAACAACTTTGTCTTGATTTCCTTTTAAGTAAAAAGAAAAATCTCGATCTACATGTTCGGATGGATAAATTGTGTAAAAATTCATAATTTTAGTCCTATTTCTTTTTCAAAGGTAATGCGCAAGTATAAATACCATTTTTCGTCCCTGCTCTCAATTCTCTTTGTAAATTTAACACTTCACTTTGATATTTTCTATAATCCCAATTTTGCCCACGGGATCTTGCTTGTATTGCATCCAGTTTTCTTTCAACTTTTCTATTATATTCTGCATGCTCTGAAGTCCAACCTCGATGTAAACCAAGCTTTTCATTTTTATCAATTCCTTCACATACAGGCATGTACATAAGGTTAGACGATCCATTAATATTCATTCCTGATTTAGCAAAAATTTCATGGTCTTTCAAAGAATAAGGGATAATATGTTGGCGCTGATATCCTTGTTTTGTTGGCATGTGCTTATCGCCTGGCATGCGATTTTGTTTTCCTCTCGTACCATAAAGACCGTAAGGATCAACCCATCCATTAGGATCTGATACATAAACAAAAGTATTAAACCCACCTAACAACCCAATCGGATCTTTACTTACATATCTCCCCACATAAGGCGAGTAATAGCGATAACGGTTGTAGTGAAGTCCTGTTTCTAAATCGAAATACTGACCTTGGAAACGAATGTTATTACTAATGATTTCTGAATTTTCAAAGAAATTTGATTTAGCCTTCTCAGTCTTACACTCCCCCCACGCCTTATATTCAGCTTTCCAAATGATTGCACCTGTATGGTCACTCATTTCTTGTGGTGTGCCTAAGTGATCACAATGATAGAACCATACATCATCAAAGCCTTTGCTCTGTTTTGTGGTTTTCCACAGAGGGTCTTTGTAGACACTATACTGCTGATCTGTCCAATCAGGAGTTTGGTGTAATTCTATCGGACTTGAATACACCGCTTGTAGCATCGGCACAAAGCTATCTTTTTCATAGATATAGTGTTTCGTGGCTTGTTCCGTTGACTCATAAGCCAGTGTGTCACCATCCCACCCATAGATGATGTTATGTTCATCCCCCGTATGATGGTGCTTACTACGTTTTTGAATACGGCGACCTAATGCATCATAACGATACTCTGCAGTATATTGGCTGTTTCGGCTTTTGATCATTCGCCCATACACATCCCACTCAAGGTTTAAATCACCTTGCGTAGATTTTTGTCGAATGAGTTGCCCGTATGCATCATATTGGTATTGTTGGTCGAGATATTCTTTCACCACGTTATTGACTAGACGGTTGTAGCCAAAGCCTTTTTCTTCTGCTTGTTGTTGGTGGCTTTGAGCTTTGTCATCATTGTAACGATCTATGATGTTACTAGCAGGGTCAAAGTTAAAGGTCTCTTTACCCAGTTTACTGCTTGCTTCAAGTAAACGTCCTACAGGATCGTATTTGTAGGCAATGTTGCCACGACGGGTATCTTTGATGGCTGTCAGTTCACCCGTTTTGTCGTATTGATACAGCCGTTGTACCAATTGACGGGTCTGTTGCAGTGCATTGTTCTGTCTTTTGTTTTTTTCTCTGTACTGGCTTTGGTAGCCATTGTCATGTTCATTGAGCATGATTTGGCTGTGTAAGCGTCCCGCAAGATCAAATTGTTGTTCTTGGCTGATTCCATTCGCGTAGTGTCGTACAACTTCACGGTGTAGGTCATCTCGTTCAAAGCTGACTAAATCTTGTCCATTGACAATCAGGCTTTGTACGTGACCTGTACCGTAGGTGAGCCAATCAATATTTTGTCCGTCAGGGCGGATGGTTTTGATTCGGTCATTGATTTCATCGTAGCTGTGTTTCCATACCGCTGTTGTGTTGCTCTTATAATCCTGTTGGTGTTCTTTGATCACATTACCCGCAGCATCGTAGAACCATTGTAGGTTACTTTCTGCATTCTTGGCATGCAGAATACGTCCCATGTAATCGTAAGCAAATTCTTCAGTCTGTTTCTCTTCTAGTTCTAAGCCATAGTGCCCATAGCCTGCGGTACGTTGTTCCAAACGTCCCATACTGTCAAAGATGAATTGTTGAATTCGGTCTTTCGGTGCTGCACGGTCTTTTAAATCTTGTCCATAAGCTGACGCAACCTCGATACTTGTGGTGAGTCGACCATTTAACTCATCATAATGATAAATTGTTTCTTTGCCATCGAAATCGATTTCCTTAATTAAACGACCGCCAGCATCGTAAACAAATTCGTAACTTGCGCCATTTTCATTCGTCAATCGTTTTAGACGTCCTAAACGATCCCATTGATATTTTAACGTATGGTTTAATGCATCGATGCGTTTGGTTATTAAACCTGCTGCATCGTATTCATAGCGTGTCTGCTGTTGCTTAGCATCAACGTGAGCAAGTAACCGTCCTTCAGCATCATGGACAAAATGTTCTTCAGTCCCATCAGCATGTTTGATTTTTTCAAGCTGACCAAAGGCATTTAAAGGTAAGCCTTTGATGATTGACTCACGCTTCTCAGCACTAAATTCTGTATAGAAATATTCGACTTTTTGTTTTAGCGCATTTTCTACGGATTTAACACGCCCACGTTCATCGTATTGCCATTTGGTTTTTTTGCCTGAACAATCGGTATAACTGAGTAAATTGCCCTGATCATCGTATTTCAGGGCTTTAGAGCCACCTTTGGCATCTGTAATTGAAGTGACCAATCCCATGCCATTGTAGGCATAAGCAGTTTCATGTTTCAGCGGATCAATTTCTTTTATTAAATTTCCTGAACCGTCGTACTCTTTAAACCAACGACCTTGTTCAGCATCGACCATTCCAATGAGGTTGTCTTTGTCATCGTATTCAAAATAACTGGTAGCGCCATCAGCTTGGGTTGTCGTTAAAACATTACCGCGTTCATCATACGAGTATGTTGTTTCACTTCCATCTGTGGCTACATGAGAGGTAATGTTTTTAGCATCATCCCTAAAGAACCATTCTTGTAAATTATCAGGATAAATAATACGGTAGGTATAACCAGTGATACCGTAATAATGTTCAGTAATATTTCCCTCAACATCCGTTACTGAGGTGACACGTACATTTTCGTCCCACTCCAGTTTTCGAGCTGAACTATAATCATCTGCCCATTCTTCAATCGCTTTTGAGCTTGGTAATTTCCCATCCCATTTCAGATTCATACCACGTTGGGTTAAATCGGTATAACGAGTTAGAAGATGATGCTGATAAGTATATTGGTATGATGCGCCAAATTCATTGGTTGCTTGAATCAAATCGCGTTGATCATTATAAACATAGGCGGAAAGTTGTCGTTTAAGTTGTCCATCTTCGACTAACCATACCGCTTCTACCAAGCCATATTGATTTAATTGTAATGCTAGATGTGCTAAAACTTTTTGGTCTTGTTTAAAAATGATGTCTGACAAATAACTTTGATCGTCAAATACATGGTCATAGCGTAATCCGACACTAAATCCATTTTGTCGCTCTATTGATGTAAGTCGATATTCATTGTTATATTTTTGATAATAACGTGATTCATTTGAACCAAAAGTAATTGCCCGAATTTCATTAGAGACGACCGTGTAAGTAAATGTCTCTACCTCATCATAAAAACTTTGCCCAACCTTTAATTCTTTCAACTTGATTGGACGTCCATCTACACCAATGTATTCCCATCCCTTTAAAACCGTATTCTCTTTAGGGTTCTTTTCATTATATTGGGTACAAGGCACAATTTTACTGCTAAATGGTGTAGTCCAACGTGTGCCAAAAATTGAATCATCGTATTGATATAAGTTAGAAACGTAAGAACGCATCAACATTTCAGGAATTAAAGAATGAATCTGAGCATCGGCATGCGTTAAAAATTCTGTACCCATTGCGAAGGTGATAGATTTTGCAGTACTGCCATTACAGTTCTTACATTGATTGGCATTATTTGTTGCCTGATGTTCATTTCTTGATTTTTCTAATTTAGCGTTATTTTTATCATTCTTTGCTTGTGTGGTCTGTGTTGCTTTGACTTGGGCTGACTTATTATTCTTTCTGAAACGTCCTGCACTTACTCTTAGGACTTCAAATAACCAGCCTATCGTTTGCGGTTCTGCTTTATTACCAAGCTTTCTGATTTTTTGATTGGCGGTTACGCCAACTTTACCAATTGTTGCACCTACATTTAAAACAGGTTGTTTTAAATTTTGGGGAACCAACATTGAAACTACTTTTGCATTATTATTTACATTGGATTTAAATAATGCTTTACCCCAATTTTCTGTCATATATACAAGGTTTTTTCCTGCACGAGTCAGGTCTCCGCTTTGCAAACCTTTTGCAATACCTACCGCCTGTTGCTGTGCTCGCGTTAGATTAGAACCTGCGTTGGTAAATACTTTACCTTGTGTTACAACGCGAGTAATACCACCATTAATTTCAGTGGTAGCTCCTTGTATGGTATCCCCACATTTCCCTAAAATTGTATTAAGTTGTGTCAATCCTGTTTTACAAAACTTCTCAATATTTCCTGCAACTTGATCATTAAGATGTTTACCAATGACTGTGATAACAGCTTCAGTTAGTGCAGATTTGCCAACTCTTTTAACTTCCTGGCGGACTAAGAATAAAGCTGGTCGAGCTGAAGTACGAATAGCTGTTGTACCAGGAACAGGAGCAACACCAATTAAATCAATACCCACGGTTGTCCAATCAAAGACATCCGCCTTTTGATAGCCCTTATCATAAATATGAAGAATGTCAGTCACCACATCAATTGCAGCCATGACATTGCCAATAATTGGAACTGTACCCAATACATTACTAACAAGGTCTAATCCCACAAGTTGATGGGTATGATCTTTTAACCACTTATCAATTTTTTGCTTAGAATTATTAATATCTGCAATTGCAACTTCATTAAGTGGTTTTACGACTTCTGTTTTAGCTTGAGCCATTCTATTTATTCTCTATCAATTTTTATCAAAAGGGCTTTTTAAATACTGAGGTAAGTTATTTTGAGCAATACCACTTATACTCGTCAGGTTTGACCCACTAGTTTGTGAAGCGATAAAGCCTCCCCCCATATTTGCCATCAAACCACCTTTTGATTGCGTAATCGGCAATAAACTTGAAATTGTTTCTGAAACTAGCCCTTGAGCTTGGCTATTGATCATCGGAAGCAGCGTTTTTGCACCATCTGATTTAATTTTTTTAGCTAATTCAATATTTTTCATCAAACTTTTAGGATCTTTGAGTTGCTTAGCAAAATCACCTAAAGCAGATTGTGCTTTTCTACTTACACTTTCTAAAATCGAAGCTGTTTCTGCTAAATCAGGATCATTTTTATTTGGCCACTCAACTTCACGTTTAAAATCACTCGCTACATCCCAAGGATCACGTTTATCATCTTCAAAGTTAATTTTAACTGCACCAGCAGCCAATCCAGATACACGGGCAAAACCTTTGTCATCAAGTTTACCCTTAACCACTTTACCTAAAGTATCTGTAACTGTGTATTCACCAGCTTTGACGAACTCGCCATGTGTATAGTCATGAATCAATTCTAAGATACCCTGAGCACGTTTCGGCGGTGGAGGTAAACTAGATTTAGCACTAACACTCGCCCCACCTTGGAATACATGCTGCCCAGCCTTAACTTCAAACTTCCCACCTGTTTTCTGAAATATCCCTGAACCATTTAAAGTGATTTGAGAAGATCCACCTGTGATCTGAACTTCTTTCGGACTGCTAATCACCACTTTGTCATCTGTCGAAGAAATGGTAATTCCCATTTTAGCCAATACATTCAAAGCATCCGACTGCGCTTGTATTTCAACTTTACTTTGTGCAGCTACAGCTTTGATCCCACCTTGCGCAGCAAATAAGCTGAGCTTATTTTGTGCTTGTGCTATCCAGTTCTTTTGCGTACTGAAGTTGATACTATCGCCTGCAATCTGGTTGATCTGTGCACCCGCAGAAAGATGAATATCTTCAGGTGTGCTCAATGCAATACCATCAGGTGAACTGAGTAAAAGTACCGCTTTTTTAAATTTTGCGATCTTTTGTTCAAGCTGTTCAGCAAATTCTTTCAGTTGTTCAACTGATTCGATTTCATCGGTTTTTTGGTTTTTGGCAATGTCACTTAAAGCCTTGCTGTTGGTCTGACTGCCTTCCAGTTGTTTCTTGGCAATTTCAGCATCGAGATGTTCACCTTTGGCTTGGTCTTGTTTATAGGTACTTACCAGTAAACCTTGCCCTGCACGGATTGCACCCCATTGATCCGTACGCAGTTCAAAACCTTCACCACGATCTTCGCTTTCAGCTTTGTCTTTAGGATGACTCAACTTACCTAAGTTAAGTTGTGTTGCACCGTGACTGCTTTGCAGTTGGGTGCTGATTTGTCCTGTAGTGTCATCAAAGCGTAGTTGCCCAAAGCCTTCACCTTTGACTTCTTTAGAACGAATACCTGCCAGTTTTTTGGTATCAGGTAGTTTTCCTTTGCTATCGAATTTGGTTGGACTACGTTGTGCTTCGTGAATACGTCCGATGACAAAAGGGCGGTCAATATTGCCATCAAAGAAGTCGATGACAACAATCTCATTCACACGAGGTAGGAATCTTGCTCCATAGCCTTCACCTGCCCATGGCGTCAGTACATCGACCCAAGCGGAATCGGTGTCATTGTCGTTTGAGCCCGCACCACCATCATGAGTATTATCTTCATTTCGGGTGAATAGGAATCGAACTTTGATGCGTCCCCATTCATCGACATGAATTTCTTCTCCACTTAAACCCACCACTTTGGCACGCATGGGATGTGCTGTTGGTCTTTGGGTGAGAGGATTATACTCAGGAACGGTGGCAATATTACGTCGTTGCAATACGAGGTTGTTAGCTTGACGTTCATCTTGGTTATTGGTTTGAATATCAACTTGTTGCCAATTACTTTGTTTAAGCAAGGCTGTGACTTGATCGGTTAAGTCTTTGGGAAGATTATTCTGATTATAAAATGACTTAGCAGTAATTAGGAATTCTTTATCCGCGCCATCATGTTCATCAATTTCTGGGTGTTCATTGAATTCAAACCAGTAACCTACCTGTGCATCACGCACGGTTGAGGTTGCAGTAAATTGTTTGGCTTGTGAGTCGTAGTAGTTACTCAGGTTTTCATTAAACTTTTCAATCTGACTATTGCCTGATTTGGTTGCACCATCTTCACCTTTGAGGTCTTGTATCCATGCAGGGGAAAAGTGCCATGCCTGTTCTAAGCCAAGGCTTACATTGTCTTGGTTTTCACTATGGCTGTGTTTGCTTTGTACTGAGCCTGCGCCTTCTTCGGTTTCGAGTGCATCAGCTTGCCAGCGTTGGATGTGAACCGCAGTCGGTTGAATACTACGCTGTCCAATAAAATTGGTGATCGAATCAGTTTGTTCTACTGCCGAGCTTCTATGGAAGCGAATATTACGTCGATCCAAAGCTTTGTACTGGGCATTATCATCAATCAAACGGAGTTTTTGGGGTTGAATTTGTTCACTTGAACTGGAGACTTTCAGTTGTGCTTCATCAATTAACCAGTTAATACCTTCAGATGCGAGAAGCCGTTGAATAAAGTCTATATCCCGTTCATTCATCTGCATGATGAATGGACGAATATCGTAGTCTTTAGTGAGTCCACTTTTATACAATGTCAGACTTGAAGCAAATAATGGACTTTTTTGTTGCCACTCAGAGAAGATGGTTTGCACTACGTCAACCACAGATTTATTCATGAACACGCGTGAGTTTCGACGGTGTTTCCAGAGTGCTGTTGGGTCCTCTACGGTTAAGCGATAAATCGTGAGCGATCCATCACTTGCACCAATATCGGCTTTGGTCACAATACCAGAAATACGATTGAGTTCGGATTTGTCGTTGACAATATCAATTGCTGTTTGTGCACCAATGAACTGCTTTAAAGGTATATTCGCTGAGGTCGAAAGGCAGATGAGTTGTAAATGAATACCCTTATTTAATTCATGCGTGCCTTCAATACGCTGAAGGAAGACTTGGTCGTTGAGCGTGCCGTTACTCAACTGTACGTGTATTGCACGTTTTTGTGCGGTAAGTCCAAGTTGCTCTAATTCAGCATAAATATTATTGGGCATTCTATTTAGTTTTTGTAGGTTTAATCTGTGGCCAATTTTACTAAATTCGGTCTTGTTTAGTCTATATTGATTTATATTTAAGCGACACTTTGTGTCTCTTTTTGTTGCAGGCCTTAGTCTAAATTATCTTTAACACTTTTATTTCATTAAGGGGGGACACCGAATAATCTCATTAAGTTCTAAAAATAATAATGAAGGACAAATGTCTTATTCCAAAAGCATTGATCCACTCCAATTTGGAGGTGGCGTCAACTTAACTGAAACTACAATTCGCTAATATGTATTAAATTAACTACTCTACATTTTTATACATTAATTGATCCAAATAATCAGACCATGCTTGCATCATGCCTTTGCGCTCTTCCAAATACTTTGTACGGTTGTATGCCCTTCCGTGCATATCCCTAACCTGATGAGCAAGCTGCTGCTCTATACGCTCAATAGGAAATTTTAAAACTTCATCTAACAAAGTTCGGGCAGTTGCTCGGAATCCATGCCCTGTCGTTTCTCCATTTTCAAAGCCATATTGTTTCAAGCGCTTGTTAATAGTCGATTCACTGATAGTTTTGCTTTTATCCCGCATAGATACGAAACAATATTCTGTATGTCCCGTGATGTAATTCAATTCTTGGAACAGCTTCAAGACTTGATCAGACAAAGGAACAATATGTTGTAGGGCTGTCTGATTTTTGGTCTTAGGCGGTGTATAACTCCATGTTCTATTTTTAAAATCGATATCTGCCCATTTTGCTGCACGTAATTCTCCAGGACGCACAAATACATGGGGTAAGATTTTGACTGCATAATCAATAGCAATATCCCCACGACCTGCATGTGTATTAATATTCTTTAATAGTTGTCCTAGCTTTTGCTCATCAGTAATAGCCGCTCGATGCTTAGTTTTACCCACCTTCAAAATACCGCTAATTTGGTCAGCAACGTTAAATTGACATAAGCCCAAAGCAATCGCATACCGAAACACCTGAGATGCTTTACTTCTCATTCGCTTCGCTGAGTCAGTCTTACCTTGTCTTTCATAAAGACGGCATACTTCCAAAATTTGAGTGGCTGTTATCGAATCAATGGGGAACTCACCAATAGCAACATAAAGCTTATCCCATATAAACTGATTCCGACGTTGTGTACTTGGTTCCAGCTCTTCAGTCTTACGGTATTCATCTGCTACTGATCTAAAACTATTATTTCGACATTGGGACTGTTTATCTTGCTTTTGAATTGCTGGGTCAATATTCTGCGCAAGCAGTTCTCTAAACTCACTTCGTTTTGCGCGAGCTCTCGCCAATGTACAACTTGGATAAATACCTATAGCTATAGTGGCTCTTTTCTTAGAGATTGGGCGAATATAATCAAAACGCCAATATGCCCCACCTTTTCTATCTAACAATAGATAAAGGCCACCACCATCTGAAAGCTTAATATTCTTTTCAAATGATTTCTTTTGCATTGATATTGCAGACTTAATTTTTGAGTCAGTCAGACTGATAACTAATCTAGGCATTTTTACGGTATATTTTTGTCAGAAATGGAATGTACCGTAAAAAATACCGTAAAAGATTACGGTATCCTAAAACGCCCTCGGACATTATCGGACAATAAGTAGATATAAGTTATTAATTTTTAATAATATTAGGATTAATTCGGATGTGATCAAACAAAGAAATGGTGCGCTCAGCGGGACTCGAACCCACGCCACAGGCTTCGGAGACCTGTACTCTATCCAGTTGAGCTATGAGCGCGCGCTGCACATCATAACAAAAAATTGCTGAAGGTAAAGCAACTATATATAAGTTACGTATTTTTATGCTTATGCTTTAAACAATGTTCCAAACTTGCAACATAGAATTCCATGTAACTTACTTGGTTTATTGGCTCAGATCGCTCACAATAGTGACTCTATTCCTCAAGTGAGAATTTCATGACTGATGCATTGACGTTAAGGGACGTGTCAAAGACCTATCGAAATGGTTTCCAAGCACTAAAAGGAATTAATTTGACCGTTTCTGAAGGCGAGTTTTATGCCCTACTTGGACCCAATGGTGCAGGTAAATCTACAACCATTAGCATCATCAGTTCTCTCACCAAAAAAACGGCAGGTACAGTAGAAATTTTTGGGCACAATTTGGATACACATCCATCTCAAGCCAAGCAATGCTTAGGGGTTGTGCCGCAAGAATTTAACTTTGGTCAGTTTGAAAAGACCTTTGACATTTTGGTCACACAAGCAGGCTATTACGGTATTCCTAAAAAAGTTGCCGAACAACGTGCCGAAGAATATTTAGAAAAACTGGGTTTGTGGGATAAACGTGCCACTCAAGCGCGTATGCTGTCTGGCGGTATGAAGCGTCGTTTAATGATTGCACGTGCCATGATGCACGAACCTAAACTACTGATTTTAGATGAGCCGACTGCTGGTGTTGACATTGAGCTACGCCGTTCGATGTGGGATTTCCTCACAGAAATGAACGAAAAAGGTACGTCTATTATTTTAACGACACATTATTTAGAAGAAGCAGAAATGTTGTGTCGTCGAATCGCAATTATTGACCGTGGTGTAATTAAAGAAGACACCAGCATGAAAGGTTTCCTCAGTCAGTTAAATGAAGAAACCTTTATTTTCGATTTAGCCGAACCCATTGAACCGATCCATATTGAAATTATTGGTGTTCGTTTCAACTTAGTTGACCCCGTCACTTTAGAGGTCACTATGGATAAAGCCCATACCTTAAATGATCTATTCCAACTCATGGAATCTCAAGGTATTCAGGTTCGTAGTATGCGTAATAAATCTAACCGACTAGAAGAACTGTTTGTCCGTATGGTCGAAAAAAATCTTGAAGGTGCAGCACAATGAATTTTAACCAACTGTGTATTGCCCTCTACACCTTAGTTTATAAAGAAATTCGCCGTTTCATGCGTATTTGGCCGCAAACCCTTCTCCCACCGGCGATCACCATGAGTTTGTACTTTGTGATTTTCGGTAATTTAGTCGGTTCACGCATTGGGCAAATGGGTGGTTTTAGCTATATGCAGTTCATCGTGCCCGGCTTAATTATGATGGCGGTCATTACCAACAGCTATGCCAATGTGTCATCGAGTTTCTTTAGTGCAAAATTTCAAAAAAGCATCGAAGAATTAATCATGAGCCCGGTGCCGTTACACATGGTGCTTTGGGGTTATGTGATCGGTGGCGTTTGCCGTGGTGTTTTAGTCGGCTTTATTGTTACTGCCATGAGCCTATTTTTTACTGAATTACACCTGACCAATATCTTCGTAACTATATATACCGTTTTAATTACTTCGCTACTGTTTTCTCTTGGCGGATTTATTAATGCTGTTTATGCAAAATCTTTTGACGACATTTCGATTATCCCGACTTTCGTCCTGACTCCGCTGACTTATTTAGGCGGTGTTTTCTATGCCATCTCATCATTGAGTCCTTTTTGGCAAAATCTCTCTTTAATCAACCCTGTCATGTATATGGTCAATGCTTTCCGCTACGGTATTTTGGGCCATAGCGATGTGAATGTCGGCATTTCACTGACAGTTATTACTGCATGTTGCGTTGTACTATATGGCGTGGCGTATCATTTACTTTCTCGTGGTTCAGGAATGCGTGAATAATGAGTGTAGAACAATCCCTTTTAGGTAAAGACACCAACTACCCTACAGAATATCAACCCGATATTCTGTTTCCGATTGCACGTGCCACTGCACGTGAACAATATGCCCATGTGGAAGGCATCCGCCAAGGTAAAGACTGGTGGCATGTTTTTGAAATTTCTTGGTTAAATGCTTCAGGTGTGCCTCAAGTCGCTATTGGCCGTTTAACTTTGCCTGCAAGTACAGACAATCTGATCGAATCGAAATCTTTAAAGCTCTACTTTAATAGTATGAACTTTACCAAATTTGATTCTCAGGCAGCGTTTAAAGCAACCGTTGAAAAAGACTTATCGGCAGCAGCCAATGCTGCTGTGACTATTGATCTTTTTCATGTTGATGATGTTGAAATTTCAAAACCACAAGGCATCTGTATTGATGACTTAGAACCCTCCCAGTTAGAAAATCATCCAAATGCAGATTTACTCTCGTTAGATGAAGATGCAGCGCAAGATGAAGTTGAAATTCAACTTTATTCACATTTATTAAGAAGTAACTGTCCAGTCACGGGTCAACCTGATTGGGGAACGGTATTTATAAGGTATAAAGGCACTAAGCCTTGTTATCGTAGTATTCTGGCTTATATTATTTCTTACCGTCAGCATAATGGTTTCCACGAACAATGTGTGGAGCAAATGTTTGCCGATATTTGGCAACATTTAAAACCAAGTCAGCTGATGGTATATGCTGCCTATACACGCCGTGGTGGATTGGATATCAACCCTTGTCGTGTATCGGATTTAACATGGATGCCTCGCCCCATTCGATTGGCGCGACAATAAAAAAATTGAGGTTAGTGATGCCATTTTTTGGTTTTATTCCTTCTGAGGAACTTCTAAGCAGTATCCAAACTGGTCACGCGAAAAAAAATTCGAGTGAACCACTTTATCCTTTACGTGATAAAACAGCTTTGCTGATTAATGAAGAAATCATTGGTGCAACTATATTAGCTCCTGTTCATCTGTTTCCTGCAAGCGACAAGCGCGACACAGCAGAAAAACTGGCTGGCTATGTCAAATCAACAGTCGCTGTATTGTTAAAGCAGCTACTGGGTAAATCTCCGAATGATGTGGTGAAACAATCCATTGAATTTTCAGAACGAAGTTTATTTCAGGACACAGTCGGCGCTCATCGTGTAGGTCTGAGCTTAGATGCTGGACTGGTCACTAACCTTAAAAACAGTTATGCCGAAATTAAATCAGGTGTAGATGTCAATAAAGCTGCTTTTGGTGAGCTGTATAAACAGTTTGCTGAAGCTGCAGTACGTCATTTTATGAATGACTTTAATAAAACACTCGATTTAGGCATGATTAAACGTAAAGCAGCCGATATCGGTTCTTCTGCCGTGATTAAAGCAATTCATATCGCGATTGATAAGATTTTCCCAAATCTAACCAAAGAAGAGCTAGGTGCCCTTGCAGAAGCACATGATGCGATGTTTAACAAGTAAATCGCGCTATTCGTCAAAACCTAGCTTCGGCTAGGTTTTTTTTTATGGCTAAACTCATAAAATCGAATCTCAAAATAATGACTATATATAGTCATACAAATTCAGTTCTAGGATTTGAAACGATCCCTATTACAAGGCAGTATATTTATATGTACAATTTTGAAAAATACACACAGAAAAGAAAGAACCTGATTACAGATCAAATTTTAATGTTTGCCGTCATTTTGGCTTAAATTTCAATGCGTCCATTTTAAAATCCAATCTCTTTCTTTTTTATCATTCAGTCTATATTTCTACTTTATATAGCAACCTTTTCAAGTGCTTTGAAGCGTTAACGAAAACACCAATGAGGTGAATAAACCACCACCTTCACATGGGTCTTTTTAGACCTGTACTTTTCTAATCCTGCCTCTTAGTTTTTAGATCACACACTGCAACATTCGTAGCTACATAAACAGCATTTAGTAACGCTATAAAAGTTTATTCGTTCTGCGTTTTTATGACGCATGAGTTTTAGAGTCATCTTATTTCAAATGATTTGTGAATTTTTGCAAGTTATGTAAATGAATATGTCACTTTTCAATATGTTAACTGCGAAAAAACCCCTTGCTTTGTCTTTTTTTGTATATCTATTTATGAAAGCATGCACTGTCAGTGGTATCTTAGTTGCTATTGGTAACCTTTACCTTTAATGAGCTATGAAACCAGAAGGTCATCACAATTTTCAGGATCTTTGCCCCTCGAAATTTTGTTCATACTCATCGCTAAAGCAACTGGAAATTTTTTATTTATGCTAAATCGAAATTTTTATAAAAAACTAACACATATTGCCATTATGGCCGGTTCACTTTCACTGACTAGTTTTTGTCAGGCCAACGACTTCCAATCTCATCCGGCATATGCGAGCTTTAAACAAAATGCAATGCAAACCTATGGTCTGAGTGAAAATCAAATTGATTGGGCAATGCAAGGTAGTAAAAACCTACCCAACATTATTAGCATTATGAATAGACCTGGCGAATCAAAGCCTTGGTACCAATACAAAACCAACTTTTTAGCTGAAAGTACAATTCAACGCGGTGTTCGCTTCAAAAATCAGTATGCCGACACTTTAAATCGTGCAGAACAACAATTTGGTGTGCCTCAATCCGTGATTTTAGGCATTTTGGGTGTTGAAACAGGCTACGGCAGCAATAAAGGTAATTTTATCACCCGTGATGCTTTGGCGACCCTTGGTTTTGGCTATGAACGCCGTGCGCAATATTTCCAAGATGAACTTGCTGCACTGATTGCTTGGTCATATAAAGATGGTGTTCCAACCAACTCTGTCGTCGGTTCATATGCTGGTGCTGTGGGTTATCCTCAATTTATGCCAAGTAACATTCCAAAATTTGGTGTGGACTACGATGGCAATGGTCATGTTGACCTGCGTAATTCGGCTGTCGATGCCATTGGTTCAATTGCAAATTATCTAGCAAATTATGGTTGGCAGCGTAATCAACCGATTGCTTTTGCTGCTCGCTATAGTGGAAACAACCCAGATGCTATTATTGCAAAGGATTTAAACCAGCCAACACCCTATGGTGTACTCAAGGCTCAAGGTGTAACCCCTATGAATCCATTGGTAAAAATCGATGATCTCGATTTGGTCAATGTCATCCAATTGCAAGATAGTTATGGACCAATTTATTACATCACTTATCCAAATTTTCAGGTCATTACAACCTATAACAAAAGCCGTATGTATGCGACTGCGCTATGGCTTTTAGGCACTGAAGTTACCAGTCGATAAGACTGGTTTTTTAATATAGAGCAAAAAAGTCAACAAATATTTTCATCAAAATGAGTATTTATTCGGCATTTTAAACACCTTGTTACATTATTGATTATTTTTTAACCAACTATTGTTAATTTTTTAGACATTTTCAAAGTATTTTAATTAAACACTAGACAGCCTATCGATGGCATGAATATTATCCATCTCGTTAAATGTAGTTGCAAAAGTGAAATATCAGACGTGTTTACATGGATATCAGCGACTTAGTTGAACCAGTAAATATGCCATTGGGAGATAAACAATGCAGTCATCAATTATTAAATATGCCTTAGCGGTTGCCACGGCAGTTGCGCTAAGTCAGTCACAAGCTGAGATGGTTCAGTCGTCATCATTCAATCATGATAATGACAACTCGCGTCTTGCAGCTCGTGTATTGAATAAAGAAGCTCAAAGCTTCAATTCAAACTTTACGAATTTAAGTAGCCTTTCAATCACTGAGCGTTCTGGCGATAAAATTCGTCGTCAAACCATCGCTGCTAAAATCGAAATCCCTGAAGATGAGCCTTCAGTGATTGAAAAGTTAAACACTGTCGCTTCGAATACTGTTCGTAAGTTCACTCAAACAGGTACTGCTTCTTGGTATGGTCGTCAATTCCACGGTCGTAAAACAGCAAGCGGTGAAACGTTTGACATGAACGCACTTACAGCAGCACATCGTAGCCTGCCACTTAATTGTTTTATTCGTGTTACGAATCGCAATAATGGTAAAAGCGTCGTGGTAAAAGTAAATGACCGTGGTCCATTCCATGGCAACCGTGTTCTCGATTTATCTTATGGCGCTGCTAAGCAATTGGGTATTACCAGTGCCGGTACTGCAAATGTGAGCATTGAACGCGTAGACGGTCCAAATTCTTAATTCTCCAATGAAGTGACTGCATTTAACAGACCACGCCTAGCGTGGTTTTTTATTTGTAGCCTCTTAGCCTTTCTAATCTTCAGTAACCCTGATTTTGACCCTTCCCCCATTCTTGTTTATATTAGAGTCTTTCCCCATGATTAAGGACTATCATGAAAACAATCAACGAATGGTTTGATGAATACAGCGAAAGTCATCAAAATAAAACCAATAAAATGATTCACTGGATTTGCGTACCCACGATTTATTTTTCAATCGTTGGCATATTGGCACATTTTAGCGCGCTACTTACTGCTGTCTTACTTGCCTTAGCATTTATCTTTTACGCACGTTTAGACATTGTGCTTGCTGTTGCAATGGCCGCGTTAACGTTAATCATGGCATGGCTAATTTGGGTGTTACCAGTTGGATATGGCTTTTATATCACGCTCTTTGTATTCGCATGGATTGGTCAATTTTATGGCCATAAAATTGAAGGTAAAAAGCCCTCTTTTTTCAAAGATCTCCAATTCCTCCTCATTGGCCCTATTTGGTGTTTAGATACATTTGCAGGAAAAGTACTTGGTAATTGGAAAGCACGCCATAAATCGCAAATAAAGAGCATTTAAAGCATGATTAATTTCATAGATCTCTTTTTCACTTCTTCCACATCGGTTTTCTTCATATTCGATGCTTAAAACCCTATTGTTTATAGGTGTATTTATCTCTGGTATTTCCAATCATTTTTTCTATTTATACATCCAAAAAGCCAGTGTTTAAACACTGGCTTTTACTCAATATGGTTAATCCAATTTTATGTTGATAGCTTCATCTGAATCATGATCATTTAAATGACTAAAGTTAAAAATGACTACGTGATTTTTATTGATAGGTTTTACCTTGATGCTTTAACCAACCATCCTGATGACGTCCATTCGGATCGTGATGTGTCCAGTGCATCACACCTCCCTTATCTGAATATTCGTATTCACCGTAAAATTGAACTGTATCGCCTTTTTGCAAGTCGTCAATTCGTGGAGCAAGATCGATATTATGCGCGACCAAAAGCGTTTGACCATTATTTAAGGTCAAAATGAACTTTTGATGGCGACTACCTTCATTATCATCTCGTAGTACCGCTTTCACTTGACCTGCACCTTCAACCTGAACATTACTGAGTTTACTTTTAAATGCATGCGCAATGATATCTTCAGCACTCTGCCCTTTTTGTTGAGCATCTGCGGGTTGTACTGGTTCTATTTGTGGCTGTGAGTTTTGTTCAGCTGTCGTCTGAACTGGTGCAGTTTTTTGTTGTTGTAAATCGATTCCGAAATAAGCTGCTGCAAGCGCAACAATAATTCCGCCGATGGTTAAGTTTGTTTTGTTTGCCATAAGATAGTTTAAATCTAAATTTTCAACTCATTATAGTCATTAAAATTGATAAAAATAGAATCTGTGAACAACAATGTACACAATATAAAGTTTAAATAGCTTTGAAATCAGTAAAGCTACAGCCATAAAAAAAGCCCTCTAAAACGAGGGCTTTTTTCTACAAATAATCAGAGATTATTTTGCAGCAGCTTGAGCAGCAGCAACTTCTTCAGCGAAAGAAAGTTCAGCTTTTTTCTCAATACCTTCACCAACTTCGAAACGTACGAAGTTAGCAACAGTAGTACCAGTTGCTTTAAGAACTTCTGCAACTTTCTTATCGTTGTCGATAACGTACATTTGGTTCTCAAGAACAACTTCGTTCAAGTATTTCTGAACTGAACCAGTTACCATTTTTTCAACGATGTTTGCTGGTTTACCAGATTCAATTGCTTTCGCTTCAGCAATTTCTTTTTCTTTAGCGATAAGTTCAGCAGAAACGCCAGCTTCGTTTACAGCAACTGGGTTGAATGCAGCGATGTGCATAGCCAAACCTTTACCAGTTTCAGCATCACCAGCGTATGCAACTACAACACCGATTTTTAAACCGTGTTTGTAAACTGCAAGGTTGTCGCCTTCAACGATTTGAGCACGACGCACTTGGATGTTTTCACCGATTTTTTGAACAAGCGCGATACGAGCTTCTTCTACAGTAGCACCATCTTCAAGTTTCAATTCAGCAATTTGAGCAACGTCAGTTACACCAGCAGCAAGCGCAGCAGCAGCAACTTTAGCAGAGAAACCAGCAAAGTTTTCGTCTTTAGCAACGAAGTCAGTTTGACAGTTAACTTCTACAAGGATTGCTTTGTTGCCTTCTTGAGCGATAGTGATCGCGCCGTCAGCAGCAATGTTACCCGCTTTTTTAGCAGCTTTAGCTTGACCAGATTTACGAAGGTTGTCGATCGCTAATTCGATGTCACCGCCCGCTTCTGTTAATGCTTTTTTACATTCCATCATTGCAAGACCAGTACGATCGCGCAATTCTTTAACCATGCTTGCTGTAACTGCAGTCATGTTAATCTCCTAAATACGGTAGAAAATGAATTCTTTTTAGAACAGAAACGGCCCAGAGCTGTCTCTTGGGCCGTCTGCATACATGACGCTTACTTTGCCACCATCACGTGTCGCAAAAATGACAAGCTTACGTCAAACGCATTAAGCCTCAGAAGCAGGAGCTTCTTCGCCTTTAGCTTGTGCATTTGCTTGTGATTGAGCATATTCTTTACCAGCAAGAATCGCATCAGCCATAGCAGAAGCGTAAAGAGTAACTGCACGGATCGCATCGTCGTTACCAGGGATAACGTAGTCTACGTTGTCTGGGTTAGAGTTTGTATCAACGATACCGATAACAGGAATACCAAGGTTTTTAGCTTCTTTAATTGCAATTGCTTCGTGATCAACATCGATTACGAATAATGCGTCAGGTAAACCACCCATGTTTTTAACGCCGCCAAGAGCGCGTTCAAGTTTTTCCATCTCACGAGTACGTTCTAATGCTTCACGTTTAGTAAGTTTAGCGAAAGTACCGTCAGTAGATTGAGTTTGAAGGTCTTTTAGACGGTTGATTGACTGGCGAAGAGTTTTCCAGTTAGTCAACATACCACCCAACCAGCGGTGATCAACATATGGTTGACCTGCACGTTGAGCTTGTTCACGGATGATTGCAGAAGCTGCACGTTTTGTACCAACGAACAAAACTTTGTTCTTTTTGCTAGCCAAGTTGTTAGCAAAGTTCAAAGCATCATTTAACGCAGGAACAGTGTGCTCAAGGTTGATGATGTGAATTTTGTTGCGCGCGCCGAAGATGTATTCGCGCATTTTTGGATTCCAAAAACGTGTTTGGTGACCGAAGTGTGCGCCTGCTTGAAGAAGGTCGCGCATGCTTACGTTGTAATCTGCCATTTTCTTTACCTTAAAGTTTGGGTTAGGCCTCCATATACCCGCATTCTCCACCTAAAAAGGCACCCAGAGAAATGTGTCGATATATGTGCGGATTTTATTGCCCCATCGCACAAAGCTCGTGAAAGATATTCACGAAAAAGCATTTGATAAAATGGGCGGCTATTTATACCATAGTCACATACAAATTTCCAAAAGTTTTTAGAGATCATGAACAGTACTTACGAAGCTCCACGTCGATTAATTAAAACGCCTGACGAAATTGAAAAAATGCGCGTCGCGGGTCGACTGGCGGCAGAAGTTTTGGATATGATCAAACCGCATATTGTTCCAGGTGTGACTACCCTAGAACTTGATACGATTTGTCATGACTACATTGTCAATAAACAAGAAGCTATTCCTGCTTGTTTAGGTTATGGTGCTGCGCCGGGTCGTCCAGCGTTCCAGCACGTGATCTGTACTTCAGTGAACCATGTGGTGTGTCACGGTATTCCATCTGAAAGCAAAAAGTTAAAAAAAGGTGACATCTTAAACATCGATGTCACTGTGATTAAAGATGGTTACCACGGTGATACCAACATGATGTATATCGTAGGCGGTGAAACATCTATTTTAGCGAACCGTTTATGTAAAGTTGCTCAAGAAGCCATGTACCGTGGTATGGCTGTGGTAAAACCAGGCGCAACCATGGGTGATATTGGTAATGCCATTCAACAATATGTTGAATCAGAACGTTTTGGTGTTGTACGTGAATATTGTGGTCATGGTATTGGTACTGTTTTCCATGACGAACCACAAGTTTTACACTACGGTCAACCCAATACAGGCATGATCTTAGAAGAAGGCATGACCTTTACCATCGAACCAATGGTGAACGGTGGCGACTGGAAAACCAAACTTCTTGGTGATAAATGGACTGTCGTGACTAAAGATCATAGCTTGTCTGCACAGTACGAACACACGCTACTTGTAACAAAAAATGGTGTAGAAGTGCTAACTGCTCGCCCCGAAGAAGATCTATCGCGTTTTGTTCAATAAGCAAAGTATTTGAAGTACAAAATTTCATTAAAAATGGTCACACATGTTGTGGCTTTTTTATACCCTATTTTTGTCCGTGACTTTAAGAATTTGCCATAAAATTTGATTAAAAATTTAAGTAACTCAATGTAAATTTTCTCAATTATAGGGTTAGGATGGAATATCACACTTTTTTGCACATTGTTGATTTTGCCACTCCCCATTACTGTGCATTTAAGCTAAGATAGTGTGCTTTTTATTTTTTAATCCCTATAAGAAGGAATACTGCCGTGGACGTACGTCTGTCTGATCGTGTAAATAGCATCAAACCGTCCCCTACACTTGCTGTTACTAACAAAGCTGCTGAATTGAAAGCTGCTGGTAAAAACGTAATTGGTTTAGGCGCAGGTGAACCGGATTTCGATACCCCACAACACATCAAAGATGCTGCAATTGCTGCTATCAACAATGGCTTCACTAAATATACAGCTGTTGACGGTACTCCAGGTCTAAAAAAAGCAATTATTGCTAAATTAAAACGCGACAATAACCTTGATTACGCTGCAAACCAAATCTTGGTTTCTTGTGGTGGTAAACAATCTTTCTTTAACTTGGCACTTGCTTTGTTAAACAAAGGCGACGAAGTAATTATCCCTGCTCCTTACTGGGTAAGCTACCCAGACATGGTGATCATTGCTGAAGGTACTCCTGTAATCGTGAAATGTGGTGAAGATCAACGTTTCAAAATTACGCCTGCTCAATTAGAAGCTGCAATCACTGACAAAACTCGTTTAGTGGTTCTAAACAGCCCTTCTAACCCAACAGGTATGATCTACACTAAAGAAGAATTACTTGCTTTAGCTGACGTTCTACGTAAATACCCAGAAGTTTTAGTTGCTTCTGATGATATGTACGAACCAATCCGTTGGGACGACGAATTCTACAACATCGCAACAGTTGCACCAGACCTTTACGATCGCGTAATCGTTCTTAACGGTGTATCTAAAGCTTATGCAATGACTGGCTGGCGTATTGGCTACGCAGCGGGCCCTGCTAAACTTATTGGTGCGATGAAAAAAATCCAATCTCAATCAACTTCAAACCCAACTTCTATTTCACAAGTTGCTGCTGAAGCTGCATTGAATGGTCCTCAAGACGTTCTTGAGCCAATGATTGAAGCATTCAAACGCCGTCACGACCTAGTTGTGAAAGGCTTGAACGACATCAACGGTATCACTTGCCTTCCTGCTGATGGTGCATTCTATGCATATGCAAACATCCGTCCATTGATTCGTGCAAAAGGTTTAAAATCTTGCACAGAATTCTCTGCATGGTTATTGGAAGAAACTGGTGTTGCCGTAGTTCCTGGTGATGCGTTCGGTCTAGGTGGTTACATGCGTATTTCTTATGCAACTGCAGACGAAGTTCTTGTAGATGCGCTTGCACGTATCAAGAAAGCTGCTGATTCAATCGAAGGCGTAGACGCTGCGATTGCTTCAATTGCTGCTGAAAAATAATTTGATCTAGAGATCAAATCAAAAAAAAGCCCGCGAATTTCGCGGGTTTTTTATACTCATCAAAAGAATAAATTAATACTCTTCACTTCAACACGCTTTTGATCAATTTTTTTCGCGGTTCAAACTAAATAACAAAGCTCATCCAGCCCATTTGACTTCCTTCAAATCGACTTAAATATTAAAAAACCAAACGATAAAACCTAAAACTAACCTTCATATTCAAATCCTTGGTTTGCATTCTTTTTACATTTTCAGCTATGTTATTTAAATAAGTTTCATTTTAGAACCCAGAACAACCACAAAACTAACCTATCCAGAGATCTACCAATGAACATCAAAGAAATGACTGGACTAGAAATTTTAAAGGCAATGATGCAAGGCCAAATTCCTCCAGCAAGTATTAGCGAAACTATTCCTATGCAGCCTTATGAAGTATCTGAGGGCAGTATTAGCTTTAAGGCTAAAGCAGATGCACGACACATAAATCCGCTAGGCGGCGTGCATGGTGGCTTTGCTGCTACGGTACTCGACTCGGTGACAGGTTGTGCCATTCACACGCTATTAGAGGCAGGTGTAGGTTATGGCACCATCGACTTAAATATAAAAATGTGTCGCCCAATCCCAAAGGATGTTGAACTTACAGCGATAGGAACAGTCATTAATATCAGTAAAAATTTAGGGATTTCTGAAGGGAAAATTATTGATGACAATGGCAAACTTTATGCACATGCAACTGCAACCTGCATGATTATACGTCCTTAATATTTTATTTTTCTGCTCGCAATTCAATGCGAGCAGATGATGATTCAAACTTAAATTGCTGAATGTAAGGCACGAATTAATTGGCCTTCACTTAGATCAATGCGATTACTGCCCTTTTGAAAGCAATAATATTTTAAAGCACTATCTAACTCAACACGAAGTTCCCGTTGTTCTGAAATAGACCATACTTTAGAACGATTTGAGCCTGATAACGCATTACCTGCCAATTGGTATAAATACAAATCTTGCTTGCGTTGCAAAGGCACACGACGACCATCATCTTGATGTTCAAAACGTAAATGACATGGCGCGTTGATCAACCATTTTTCACTAAACCACAGTTGTAATAAATCACCCAATGCTAAGTCACGTTGACCCAAAGGCCAAACGTCAACGTACGCCCCTTCGACAGGTGTTTGATATTGCTCTTGGTTACTGATAATGGAAAGATAGTTTTCTTGATAAAAAGAAAAGTTTGAAAAAATCTGAGAAATAGTCAGCGTATTCATTCGCTTTCTCCTGTTTAGCCATTTTAGTGCTGGCAAGTTGGGTTTAAATCCACACTGTTTAAACATATGTTTAAACGCTCTGTTGTTGCATTCAGACTATCAATTGAATTTTTTCTTTGCAAGCCTAAGATTCATTTTTTCTAAAAAATCCTTCTTTTTGTTCAAATAAAAAACATCTATCACGCATTTCTCCTCATATTGGTATTTTTAGCTTGACCCTCTTCAAAATCTGCTTATAATCGCATTCAGATTCTCCAATAGCTCAGTCGGTAGAGCGACGGACTGTTAATCCGCAGGTCCCTGGTTCGAGCCCAGGTTGGAGAGCCAAATTCTAAAGCCCATTTATTTAAATGGGCTTTTTTAATGCCTTTGATTTACATATAATCTATAAGTCATTGTCATTAAAATAAAAAAAATGTTCATTCAAGTTGATGCTGAATCAAATAAAACTGCCTTAAAACACTACCTCACTGCATTCATTTTTCTTTTAATTTTTATCAGTCCATTTGCAATTTATTTGGTGAGCTGCACACCCGAAAGTGAAATTGAACAACACTTCAAAACACCACCCAATTTATATAATAGTGAATCGAACACCCTTCTTGACAGCAACCTACAATGGTTGATTCCACCTCAGCAGATTCAAAATCACAATACTATTCCGGAAATATCTGAATCTGTATTGGACGAGATGACAGAAGGACAATATTGGTCAAGCACACCGATTACGCTGCAAAACCAATCTGATCAGTTATATGTTCATATCGATTTTGCAGGTCAGCAACAAACTCGAAAAGATCTTGAAATTTCGGTACTGCCGTTATGTATTGTTCACGAAAAAGAAACACCATGTATGAAAGCTGGGTTAAATGCAAGTGGACAACTCTTTAACATCTCAACTCAAAAAAATACGCAATATCACACATTGGAGACCAATAAATCTTGGATCTTTTATGGCCATGAATTCCAAGAAAATTATATTATCCCACCACAAGCCACTCTCAAATTTTTAGTTAAAGCCAACATCCCTGAACACTTAACCCTACAATGGCTTAGGCTAAGCATCAGTACTAGCCCCATTGTTGAGAAACAGCAAAATTTTATGCTCATGACGCAAAACAGTATGAAAATAAAATATGCACTTGCTCTATTACCACTCTTCATATTAGCTTTGATGCACATTTTTCAAGGGTTTGAAAGCCTTCGTAATTTATCTATCGGCGCACTTTCAGCACTTTTATTTGCTATCAACACCATCATTTGGGATATCCACTATATGGTGATTGGTTGCTTGATTTTATGTTTTGCAAGTGTCTTTTATTGTTTTGAAAGCCGATATTATCGACTACTCTATTTAACGGGGTATTTACTGATCGCAGGCTATTCGCAGCAATATTATGGTGGTTTTAATAAACACTTTTTCACTCAAACCAGTTTAATTTTATTGATAGGTTTATCGATGTTTTATCTTGAACCTAAAGATAGCTAAATCATTTTCATAAAAAAGCTCCGCAAATCGCAGAGCTTTTTCTCTTTTAATCACCTTAGATTACATTAAAGCTCAAAGTATATTTATATCGTTTTAATGTATCGCCTTTCATTTCAAAAGGCTGTTGATAATCGATTTTCAGTAAATACTGACCACGATCTGATAGGCTAAAATTCAAGTTTCCATCTTGATCAGTTTTAAGCGTTTTATAAACTTTTCCTTCACGGCTGTAATCCGTTGTTTGCTGCAAAATTTCAATCTGCAAACCCGCAACCGCTTTTTTCTGATCTAGCACTTTCAGTTGGACAGGCTCATTTTGCATAATGGCATTCGGATGGGTTTTAAATTGCACATCAAAGCCTTCATGTAAATGATTCACCACATGTGTAGACGTTACACGGCGTGATACAAAAGTTTCAATGATTTCCTGGGTTTGAATACTTTTGATTTGCGACTTTTTAGTCAACTCGGCTGTATAAATGACATTTGTATTCGCAGTTTTTTGAAGATCACGCGCACCATTGATTAACGCTTTCCACTGCTTTTGATCATAAGCAAAACGCGCTGTACTTCCCTGTTTTTCACCACGAATACGATACGTGCCATCCTGCTTATTTTCTAAACTATAACTGCTGACCGTTTGCGTTTTTACCCAATCGGCATCTGTTAAATGCAGCTTATCACCTGATGGTGTATGTACATGGAAATTAAAGTTTTTAATGGCTATTTCAGAAACAAACGGATTGTCATAAAAACCAGAAAGAATGGCACTATGATTATTAAATGTTTGATAGTTTAATGGCGCCACATAAGGATAATGCGCTTCAGCCTGACCAACCGCACACAAAGCGATACAGAGTAAAGTAAATTGTAATTTCATATTAAATAAGTGAGCTTAAATTGTTTGATTCATAGAGATCGTTTCATTTTAGATTCACCCAAGATAATTGTAAATAATTCTTATTATCATTTATTTTAAGTGCATAAAAAATCCCCCATTCTGGAGGATTATTTTATCAAGCTGCTTTGACTGGCACACCACTATGAAAGCGGAATAAATCATCTGGGCTGCTAATCAGATTTTTTTCAACTTCACGAATATGCTCAATACGCATCTGAATATCTTCTTTCGGGTTCTTTAGCTTATTGGTCGTCGCCACATCCATGGCCAATGCTAAATAGTCCTCATAATGGCGTGATTCAGACTTTAGCAAATAGCGGTAGTACCGCCCCAACTCTTCATCCACATGTGGTGCAAGCGCATAGAAACGCTCACATGACCGTGCTTCAACAAATGCGCCAATCACCAAGATATCAATTAACGCTTCTGGCTCGTAAGTCCGCACTTCTTTACGTAGACCACCTGCATACCGACCAGCACTGATTGCAGTCCATTGCTGACCACGTTTTGCCATCAGTTCCAGCACTTGCTCATAGTGCAGCATTTCTTCACGTACTAGCTGTGCCAGTTTGATTTGTAAATCCGAGAAAAAACTATAACGAAACATCAAATTCATTGCTGTACTTGCTGCTTTCTTTTCACAATTGGCATGATCCTGCATCAGGATATCCAAATTATTTAAAGCTTCATCTAGCCATGCTTTTGGTGTTTCACACCCCAAGAAGCCAATGACTGGCTTCATTAGGGCATCATAATCAATATTTGACATATACTTTACTTAAAAAATTAACGTGCGGCTTTAATCGCAGCTTTCATTTGTTTCACAGACTGTGCCAATCCAATAAATACAGCATCAGCAATAATCGAGTGACCAATATTCAATTCATGAATTTGCGCAATGCGCGCAATCGGAGTGACATTTTCAATATTTAAGCCATGACCAGCATTCACAATCAATCCTTTAGATGCCGCATATTCAGCACCTTGAATGATACGCTCCAGCTCTGCTTTCTGCGCTTCAGGTGTTTCAGCATCTGCATATGCACCTGTATGCAACTCAATCGTTGGCGCGCCACAGGCAATCGCCGCATCAATTTGAGCAAAGTCAGCATCAATAAATAATGAAACTTCGCAACCAATCGCTGCGAGTGCTTGAGTCGCATTTTTTACATCTTCAAAATGCCCAACAACATCTAGACCGCCTTCAGTCGTGACTTCTTCACGCTTTTCAGGAACAAAGCATACATGATGCGGCTGAATCTCTTTGGCAAATTCAACCATTTCATTGGTCACTGCCATTTCAAGATTCATATGGGTTTTTAATACAGAACGCATACGACGCACATCATCATCTTTAATATGGCGACGATCTTCACGTAAATGTAGCGTAATCCCTTCCGCCCCCGCTTGCTCACAAATAATTGCGGCATTCACAGGATCTGGATAAGTTGTCCCACGTGCATTTCGTAGTGTTGCCACATGGTCAATATTTACACCAAGCAAAGCTGCCATAATTCTTTCCTAATGACGTTGAGTTTGAGAATTCTGTATCCACAATTGACGACTTTTTAATGGACGATCGCCAAGCAAGGAAGTAATCATTTGTCGGTACAACTTAGACAGTAATTGTAACTGTTCAGAATTAAATTCCCCACCTTTTTCATAATCACACATACTTAAAATATGTTGACCTGACAATGTTGCGCGTGAGGCTTTAATGACAGGTTGAAAACCTTCATTTAAATGAAATTGATAATTTTCATGAAGCTGAATTTGCTGTTGATTTGCATCAGTTGAATAATCTAGTGCATAACCCAATTCTTCAAGCAACTCATGCTCAAACTGTCTAAGGATTTGTCGCAAAAACAGGTCAGGATTATCCTGCGCAGACATGCATTGGAGTTGTTCTAATGTATGCGCATATTGAGCAAATGTCTCTGGCATCTCAACCTCTAAGGGACATAGCCTCAATAAGACTTCATTCAAATAAAACCCTGAAAAAAAAGCATCCCCAAAAAAGAAAATGGGTTGATTTACAATTTCAAGTTTACTAAAATTTTTAAGTTCAGACTTGCCGGATGCTTGCAAGCAAATCGGTTGATACTGTGGCGGAGGTGTTTGTCTGAGAATACCGTCAACTCGGCCATGCTCCTGCGTAAACAGGTGCACGATATGACTTTTTTCACGATATTTACGATGGTGAATTAAATAACCCTGCAGTATCTCATTACGCATGATTTAAAATATTAATCCTTGTCTTTCTTTTTCTTTTCGTCTTCTTCTTCATCATCCCCATCTGGAATGACTGCACCTACAACTGCAGCGGTCCCTTTGACCACGCCTTTTGTGGTTTTATAAGCCACTTTGACAGGAACAGTAACGATTTTATGAATACACCCTTGTAGAAACAATACAAACGCCACTACAGCTAATACTTTCATCATTACTCTTCCCTCAAAGTTTTAAATGTCTAGCAATTAAATATCGCTATAACCCAAGCTTTTCAATGCACGTTCATCATCAGACCAACCACCTTTGACTTTCACCCAAAGTGTTAGCATGATTTTTTGCTCGAACATTTTTTCCATATCCACACGTGCATCCATACCGATTTTCTTCAGTTTGGCACCTTTTTCACCAATCACAATGGCTTTTTGGCCAGAGCGATCAACAAAAATCGTCGCATCAATATAGGTACACGCCGCTTTAGGACGACCACTTTTTGGATTAACTGTTGCTTCTTCTGTTTTAAACGACTCAATTTGAACGGTTAGATCATAAGGAAGCTCTTCCCCCAATTGGCGCATGATTTTTTCACGGATAATTTCAGAGGCAAGGAAACGCTCTGAACGATCAGTCAATTGCTCAAGTGAATACAGTGGTGGTTGGAATGGTAAATATTTCTCAATCGTGCTGCGCAAATGATCTAAATTTGCACCACGTAATGCTGATACAGGAACAATTTCTGCAAAATTCATTAATTTTGCACGCTCTTGTATCAATGGTAATGCATGGTTTTTATTCTCTAGTGTATCAATTTTATTGATCACAAGAATCACTGGCATATCGGCATTTTTTAGCTTTTCTAACACTAAATCATCATTCTGTGTCCATTTGTCTGCATCAATCACAAACAAAACTAAGTTCACATCACGAAGTGCAGAATGTGCCGCACGGTTCATCATTTTATTGATGGCACGGACTTCTTTTTTGTGCATCCCCGGGGTATCTACAAATACCGCTTGAGATTTTTCGCGTGAGTCAATACCCACAATTTTATGACGTGTGGTCTGTGGTTTACGAGAGGTAATGGAAAGTTTTTGACCCAAAATATGGTTCATCAACGTTGATTTACCCACGTTTGGACGACCAACAATCGCCACAAACCCACTTTTAAAATCGGCTGGAATTTCAGTGCCTTGTGCACTAAAAAACTGACTAATTAAATCGTTACTGTCGCCTTGCGACTCGTGATCAGCATCTACGTGATCGGAATGAGTAGTCATTAAGACTTTTTCTCCAAAATTTCTAAGATTTCTGCCGCTACTGCCTGTTCAGCAAAGCGACGGCTTGAACCTTCACCGTATTTAACAGGGAGCCCTTCAACTGTACATTCAACTTTAAAATGTTGGTTCGGAGCATCACCGTGAATATCTACAACCTCGTAAACCGGGAGAGGTTTTTTACGTGCTTGTAAATACTCTTGCAAACGTGATTTAGGATCTTTCAGTTGATCAGTTGGTTCAATATGATCTAAATATGGCACATACCATTTAAGAACAATCGGTTCCAGAATTTTTAAATCCTGACAATCGACATAGATTGCACCAATGATCGATTCAACGGTATCCGCAAGTATAGACTCACGATGATGACCGCCAGATTTCAACTCACCTGTACTCAAGATTAATTCTTGGCTGAGTTTTAAGTCATTGGCAATTTTTCCTAGCGCTTCCTGACGAACCAGTGTCGCACGCATACGCGTTAGACGCCCTTCATTTTCATGCGGGTAGGCATGGTACAGATAATTGGCAATTATCATACCCAATAATGAATCGCCCAGATATTCTAGGCGTTCATAATTGTATTTATGGCTCACCGATCGGTGGGTCAAGGCCAGTTGTAACAATTCAGGTTGTTTAAACTGATAACCGATACGACTTGCTAAACGAGCTTCATTTAGCTTGGACTGAGCTTTGATCAAAACTTTTCTCGAACTTCAACACAATATCAATATTCAATAAGAAAGGTTTTCTTATTTCATAATCTGTTTTCACTTGTAGACCATCTACATTAGTGACTTGAGCAATATCTTTAAAATTTAAATCACGTACACCATTCATATCTAAACGCTGTGACATTTGTGACTCAAACTTACTCGGAGCAATATTTTTAGGACTGCTCTTCATCAATTCTTCAATTTCATTGTTGACGAGACGATCATCAACATACGGTCCCCAAACCGCAATTAAAGCTTTAGCTAAAAAAGCAAAACCAATCACAGCAATTAAAATTGCAATATAAGACGTTCCCCGTTGATGTCTCATTTTATTTTCCTGATGTAAGACTAATCAATACTGCCATTACGACTAAATGAAGGCAGTTTTAAACCAGGTTCCTTATGCATCCACTTGTAAAAAGCACGTCCAGTGAGGTTTTCTTCAGGCACAAAGCCCCAAAAACGACTGTCCGCACTTTGATCGCGATTATCCCCCATCGCGAAATAGTGACCTTCAGGAACCTTAACTTCCCAATATAAACCATTTTCTGTTGAATATTTACCATTTTCAACATAGTTGATAAATGGCGCTTGGCGCGCAACATTGACGCCGTCAAGCTCACGCATGGTAAACGTATGCTTACCCATGGTTTCTTTATGATAAATCGATGTAGGTGTATCGAGTTGATCTTTTTCACGGCTAAATTCAACTGGAACTTTTGCCACTTTCTGACCATTCACACTCAGTTGACCATGATCATAAATAATATGATCACCTGGTAAACCGACCACACGTTTAATATAGCTAATGGTTGGTTGCGGTGGATAACGGAATACAATTACATCTCCACGCTCAGGTTCACCAACATCAATAATTTTTTTATTAATAATAGGTAATCGTACACCATACTGATATTTATTCACCACAATAAAATCACCTGTCTCTAAAGTTGGAACCATAGAGTCTGATGGAATATTAAATGGCTCATATAAGAATGAACGCATCACCAAAACTATCGCTAGAATCGGCCAGAAGTCATAAGCCCACGCGATAACGACGTTTTCATTCCCCTTACCTTTGGTCTGCCGTTGTTTCCAGACAAACTTATCCAACAGCCAAATTAGGAAAAAAATGACTGTGGCAGGAACAAGGATCAAATTAAAGTCAAAATCCATGAGCTCATAAACCTCTATTTATTATCTTTCTACTTTCAATACCGCAAGGAACGCTTCTTGTGGGATTTCAACACTACCCACTTGCTTCATACGTTTCTTACCTTCTTTTTGTTTCGCAAGAAGTTTCTTCTTACGTGACACGTCACCACCATAACATTTTGCCAATACGTTTTTACGCATCGCTTTTACAGTTGAACGTGCAATGATTTGCGCACCAATTGCTGCTTGAATAGCCACATCAAACATTTGACGTGGAATCAAATCTTTCATTTTTTCAACTAGAGCAATACCACGATGACGAGCATCTTGGCGGTGACAAATCATGGCCAAGGCATCAACCTTCTCACCATTAATTAGCACATCTACCTTAACCAAAGATGAACTCTCAAAACGGACAAAGCTATAGTCAAGCGATGCAAAGCCACGTGAACATGATTTCAACTTATCAAAGAAATCCATTACCACTTCAGCCATTGGAATTTCAAACGTAATGGCCACTTGGTTCGCCATGAACTTCATATTCTTTTGAACGCCGCGACGTTCAACACATAAAGTCATCACATTACCCAAGTATTCTTGCGGTACTAAAATGTGACATTCAGCAATTGGCTCACGTAAGTCTTCAACTGTTGAACCATCCGGCATTTTAGAAGGACTATCGATATAAATGGTTTGACCATTTTTCATCACCGCTTCATAAATTACGGTTGGTGCAGAAGAAATCAGGTCAAGATCATACTCACGCTCTAAACGCTCTTGTACGATTTCCATGTGCAGCATCCCCAAGAAGCCGCAACGGAAACCAAAACCGAGTGCATCTGAACTTTCTGGTTCAAAGAACAACGCTGAGTCATTAATTTGCAGTTTGTGCAGCGCCTCACGGAACGGTTCAAATTCACTTGAATCGATTGGGAATAAACCTGCATAGACCTGTGGTTTCACTTTTTTGAAACCCGGTAAGCTTTCAACTTCTGGTGTAGTTGCCAAGGTAATCGTATCACCAACTGGAGCACCAAAAATATCTTTAATACCCGCGATCACGAAACCAACTTCACCTGCTTCGAGCATGTCAGTTTCTGTATGTTTAGGATTAAAAATACCTACTGAAGTAATGATGTGCGTTTGACCTGTTGATTTCATCAACATTTTATCGCCTTTACGCACACGACCTTCTTTAATACGAACTAAAGAAACCACGCCCAAATAGTTGTCGAACCAAGAGTCAACAATTAAGGCTTGTAATGGTGCATTACGATCGCCTTCGGGTGCAGGAATAACATTTACCAGTGTTTCAAGCACCCCTTCAATGCCTAGACCGGTTTTAGCTGAACATGTAGGTGCTTCAGTCGCTTCGATACCAATAATGTCTTCAATTTCTTGAATAACACGCTCTGGCTCTGCTTGCGGCAAATCAATTTTATTTAAAACAGGTAGGACTTCTAAACCTTGTTCAATTGCGGTATAGCAATTCGCAACAGATTGTGCTTCTACCCCTTGTGCAGCATCGACAACCAATAGTGCACCTTCACACGCAGCCAATGAACGTGAAACTTCATAAGAAAAGTCAACGTGCCCCGGTGTGTCAATGAAGTTGAGTTGGTATTCTTCACCATTAGGATGGGTGTAATACAAAGTCACTGACGCAGCTTTAATCGTAATACCACGCTCACGTTCCAATTCCATAGAATCTAGAACCTGCGCCTGCATTTCACGATCTTGCAAACCACCACAAGTTTGAATAAATCGGTCGGCAAGGGTCGACTTACCATGGTCGATATGCGCAATGATCGAGAAGTTACGAATGTTTTTTATATCAACAGATTTTTTAGCTTGCGCCATGGGCTACCTTGGAAAAATAAAAGCGCTATACATGCAATTCTTTATGCATAGCAAAAGCCGAATAGAAATTGCCGAGGATTATAGCAGATGGATTTTTCAAAGTATCGAAAATAATGCATTGCTTTTATGCAAGTCATTCATCCTACATGGAGAACTTGGCTAGTCTTGGTTTGAAATTTTGCGATAAAATCAAACTCAAAGATCATAAGCACTAAAATCCAGCGGATTTAGGCTATCCGCAATAGGTTGATACGCTTGGGTAAAGGTTGGCGACATGCGTTTTGGACGACCTGTGGCAATTTCAATGCATGCCCACTGCGTATTGCCTGTAAATAATATCGCTTTGTCTTTAGGTCGATAAAATACATACTGACGAAATGAATACAACGCATTGATATCATTGAGCCACGTTCGCAGAATAATCTCCTCACCTTCAACTGCTGCTTTGCGATATTGCACATGATGCTCAACAGCAACCATGGCATGCTTCAATTCAATATATTCTTTTAAGCCTAAACCCAAGGCTTCAATATGTGCTGTCGCGACATCTTGCATCCAACTGACGTACACCACGTTATTCACATGATTTAATGTGTCGATATGTTCAGCTTGAACTGTAATTTTTAAATCAAAGATATCGCTCATAGCGTCCTGCAAATTTTAAAATATGCTCCACAGTCTACTCATTTTTATCTAAGGGTAAATTGCAAAAACACTAAAGTTAAAAAAACCACTCGCTTGGAGTGGTTTTCATTCAGTAATTCATTATTGAATGCGCATGCCCACAATCGCACGTTGCCCCTGACGAATCAAAGAAACACGTGCAATGCTGCCATTTTTCAATTCTGAAATAACTTTCACAAAATCTTCTGCATTATTCACAGCTTTATTATTAACTTGAGTCACAACGTCACCCGGCTGAATTCGCGCTTGTGCAGCAATACCACTAGCTCGTACATCTTGAATTAATACACCACCTTTCACACTCAGTTGCTTTAATTCATCTGCAGTTAAATTACGAATTGACACCCCAATCACCGGGCCTTTTTTCACAGGTGCAATTTCAGCTTTTGCAGGCGTATCATCTGGTGCAGTGATCAAGGTTGCTGAAATGTTTTGGCGTTTATCATCACGTAATACTTCAAGCTGAATACTTTGATTAGGACCTGTACGATTGAGATAATTCAGTAGTTCGCCAGTACGTGAAATCGGTGTACCATTAAATTTCAAAATGACATCACCCGCTTTAAAGCCAGCTTTTGCTGCGGGTGAATTCGGTGCAACTTGAGTAATCAATGAGCCCTCAGGTTTTGAAAGGTTATAGGATTCAGCAAGATTCCGATCGATATCTTGCAGCATAACGCCTAAGTAAGCACGTGTCACCTTGCCGTTTTTCTTTAATTGGTCTGCAACATCCATCGCCACATCAATAGGAATCGAGAACGATAAACCCATATAACCACCCGTACCACTAAAGATACGAGAGTTCACCCCAACCACTTCACCAGACTGGTTAAATAAAGGGCCGCCTGAGTTTCCGGGGTTCAATGCCACATCGGTTTGAATAAATGGAACCGAGGTTTCTCCCATCATATTGCGCATTTTCGCACTGACAATCCCTGCCGAAGCTGAATAGTCAAAACCAAATGGTGAACCAATAGCCAACACTGGCTCACCTACACGTAAACGGTCAACATTACCTGTGCGTAGCTCTGGAAAATTTGAACCTTTCACCTTTAGCAAAGCCACATCAGTCCGCTCATCACTACCCACAACGGTGGCATCAATTTCACGGCGGTCATTCAATACGATGGTGACTTTCGATGCATCTTCTACCACATGGTGATTAGTTAATAGATAACCATCTTTACTAATAAAGAATGCGCTTCCATAACCGGTCTTTTCTTGCGGCATTTTTTGCTGCGGGATAACGACCTGATTACCAAAAAAGCGTCGTAATATTTCTGGGACTTGCTGCTGTAAAAGCTCTTCTTGACTGAGCTTTTTAACCACATTCACGCTTACGACAGCTGGGCTGACCTGTTCAACCAAATTGGAAAAATCAACAGGACCTGCTGCCTGCGTTTGTACGCTAGCAACCGTAAACACAGCTGCATAAAGTCCCTTTTGTAAATACGATTTATTCATTGTTAGCATTCACTCAATTGTGCTTATCATTTGAAATACGTTAGTTTTTATCACAATGCAAGTCTAAGCTTCGTAATAAAATGTTTGATGATTATTTATGATAAACAATCTTAAACATTCCTTAAATATTACAGATCTATGAATATTTTTCATTATTTAGTTAATTTATAGTCATTGCGTTTTTAGGCAAAAACAGTTGTGATGATCGGACATTTTTAAAATTAGCTGATGGACATGTCTAATTTAAACACGACACATCAATTTGATGTGATTATTGTGGGAAGTGGCGGTGCAGGTTTAAGTTTAGCCCTCTCGTTACCAGATCATTTTAATATTGCTGTTTTAGCTAAATCGACGCTGACGGATGCCAGTACATATTATGCCCAAGGTGGTGTTGCTGCCGTCCTCGATAAAACAGATTCTATTGAACAACATATCAATGACACCATGATTGCCGGTGCGCATTTATGTGAAATGGCAGCGGTAAAACAAACCGTTGAAGGTGGTAAGCCCTCTGTCGATTTTCTACTGAATCAGGGTGTGCAATTTACTTTAGACGACCAAGAACAGTTACATCTGACACGTGAAGGTGGTCACTCTCACCGGCGGATTATCCATGCAGCAGATGCCACAGGTCGTGCTATTTCCACAACATTGGTTGAACGTGCGCAAGAAAAAGCCAATATTCATATTTTTGAAAATTTTATTGCAATCGATTTAATCACCGCACAAAAATTAAATCCTGAAGCTGAAAACCGTGCTCTCGGTCTATATGCTTTAGATGAAAAAACCGAAAAAGTACATACCTTTTTAGCACCGTTCACTGCCCTTGCCTGTGGTGGTGCCATGAAGGCATATTTATATACATCAAATCCCGACATTGCGACGGGTGATGGTATTGCCATGGCGTATCGTGCAGGCTGCCGTGTTGCCAATATGGAGTTTAACCAATTCCATCCAACCTGTTTATATCATCCTCAAGCTCGCTCCTTTTTAATTACCGAAGCGATGCGTGGCGAAGGTGCCTATTTACGTCTCCCTGACGGTGAACGCTTTATGCTGCGCTTTGATGAGCGTGCAGAATTAGCACCACGCGATATCGTAGCGCGCGCTATCGATTATGAAATCAAACGTCTAGGAATCCGTCATGTTTGGCTTGATATCACCCATAAACCTGCAGAATTTGTCAAAGAACATTTCCCAACATTGTATGCACGCTTAATGGAACTCGGTATTGATATTACCAAAGAAATGATTCCGGTGGTTCCGGCAGCACACTACACCTGTGGTGGCGTTGTGGTTGATGAAAACAGTCAGACCGATATTCCAGGCCTATATGCCATTGGAGAAACCTCTTATACCGGCCTACATGGTGCAAACCGTATGGCAAGTAACTCCTTACTTGAATGTTTCGTCTATGGTATGAGTGCTTCAACACATATCACAGCACAGCATCAAGGAACTTATCAGGCGCCTCATGTCCCAGAATGGGATGACTCGCAAGTGACCAACCCTGATGAAGACGTGGTGATTTTGCAGAATTGGGATGAACTTCGCCAAACCATGTGGAACTACGTCGGTATTGTCAGAACAACCAAACGGCTTCAACGTGCGCTCCATCGTATTGAAATGCTTAAGCGTGAAATCACCGAGTATTATCAAGATTATCAAGTCAGTAAAAATCTGATTGAACTCCGTAACTTAGTATTGGTATCAGAAATGATTGTGCGCTGTGCAATGGAACGTAAAGAATCACGTGGACTGCATTTCACTTTGGACTATCCTGAACAAGCAGCAGAATTACGAAAAACAGTCCTAACTCCACCCAATTTCCAAGTGGAATGTCCATTGGTGAATACAGAACTGGTTTCTTAAACATCTAAAATGTCTAAAAACCATAAAAAGCCGAATGTAAATTCGGCTTTTTATTTGAATCAGCAAATGCAATTGAGCCTTTATAATCGCTTCGGTGGAATAGAATAGCTCCCTGTTATATGTGCAACAGGCTCATCCACACCTTCTGAATACACCAACACCTCACCATAAATTATACTTTGCCCACTTTTAACAATCGACACTCGCCTATTAAGTCTTTATTGGCTTCTGGTTTTCTTAAAAAATTAATATTCATATTGGTCGTGACCGCAAGCCCTACAATCCCGATCTCCCCCAATATAGCCACATATAGCGCAAAATCAGCCAAAGTCATCATGGTTGGGCCAGATATCGTATTGCCCGGTCTTAGATCTTGTTCTGTAACATGCCAAATTAAGGTCGCGGTTTGCTGTCCAACTTCTTTAATCGTGCAGTTTTTTAAACTTGGGGCAAATTCACGTTGTAAAAAATCAATAATCGCCTGCTTTCGATGCGGCATAAAAAAATCATCCATAACTTATGCTATGAATGATTTTTAAATCAAATACCTAAAGATTACTATGGCATTTTAGATCTGTTGCAAATGCAATAATGCCTGTTGAAAAACCTGTTCAGGTGTTTGCGTCGCATCGAGGCGCTTCATGCGTGCAGGCTCTTTTTCATGGATTTCAGCAAAACCTGAACGCACTTTCTCAAAGAACGTTGCTTTCTCTTGCTCAAATCGATCCAAAGCGCCTCGTTCACGCGCACGTAACATGCCCGTTTCAATTGGAGCATCCAGCCAAAAGGTAATATCAGGCATACGCGCCACAAAACCGTCATTTAAAACTTTCAGTTTTTCTCGGTCCAAACCACGGCCTGCACACTGATATGCAAAACTCGAATCTGTAAAACGGTCACATAAAACGATTTTATCTGCAGACAGTGCCGGTAGAATCACGCGCGCCAAATGCTGTGCGCGTGCAGCATACATAAGTAACAACTCTGTATCATCACTCATTGCTTCATCATGATTGACGGCCAGAAGTAATGCACGAATTTGTTCAGCCATAGGTGTACCACCCGGCTCACGGGTTAATACCACATCTTTTGCTAAGTGTTGGAAATGCTCATGTAGTTTACGAATCAACGTGGTTTTACCCACACCTTCCGTGCCTTCAAAACTAATAAACATGCTCACTCCTCAATTTTTCGCACGAATTACCGATAAATACTCTTGTACCGCTCGGTTATGGTCTGACAAATTACTGCTAAATTTATGACCACCGTTACCTGTAGCCACGAAATAGATGTTATTTGACGCATCTGGATGCATCGCGGCTTCAATAGCTTTTTGACTCGGCAAAGCAATCGGTGTAGGCGGTAAGCCGTTGATCGTATACGTATTATATGCAGTAGGTGTACGTAAATCTTGGCGAGTGATATTGCCTTGGTATTTATCGCCCATACCGTAGATCACAGTTGGATCTGTTTGCAAACGCATCCCTTGTTTGAGACGACGCACAAATACACCAGACACTTGCTCAAGCTCACTATCAATACTGGTTTCTTTTTCAATAATCGATGCCATGATCAAGGCTTCATATTTATCTTTATAAGGTAAATTTTGAGCTCGATTGTTCCAAGCCTGATCTAAGGCTTTGATTTGTCTGTTATACAAATCCTTCAAAATTTTGCGATCAGACTCGCCTTTTGCAAAGAAATAAGTATTCGGAGCAAATAAACCTTCTGGGTGTGAATAAGGAATACCCAGTTCCTGCAAAATCTTTGAATAAGGCAGATTGCTAATGTCATGTGTCACCAAAGGGTCATTTTTTAAAGCATCAATGAGTTGCTTAAATGTCGTCCCTTCGATCACTAAAATTCGATTCATTTGCGCATTTTCAGAGTTAGAAATCAGTTTCATGACTTCACGTACGCTCATGCCTTCATGGATTTCATACACACCCGCTTTCAAGGTGTCATTGATCATGAACTTTTGGTACAACTTCAAAATAATAGGAAAATGAACTTGTTTCTCTTTGGCCAGTCGGTCAATAAATCCTGAATAGGTATCCCCTGCACCAATCGCCAACATTTGCTTTTTGCCATCCACGGGATAGGCTTTAAATAAACTCGACCACAGTAAGATCGCCACAAGTACAACGATGCCAAGTAGCACAACCAAACATGCTTTAAATGGAAAACCTGCTTTGGCAGATTTTTTCTTATTTGTTTTTTTAGACGCGGTGGACATATTAACGAATCTGACTTAATTGAAGTGTTCGGAAAAGTTCAATACAAGCTTGAACATCTAACTCAACTCCATTCAGAGTTGATGCAATTTTCATGGGACTTAAAGCATTGCAGAAAAAAACACTCTGAAAATGCGTAATTTCATCCATATTGACGTGACGTTGAGTACATGGAATTTGATGCTGCTGCATCCGTTTTAAAATTTCTGCACGCATGACACCATGCACGCCATTATAACGAAGTTCGGGCGTAATCCATCCTTCATTTGTACGAATAAAACAATTACTGCTCACACCTTCGACAACTGTACCTTGCACATCCGTCACTAAAGCTTCGCCCCATGGGGTTTGATCCAACTCTGCTTTGAGCATGACTTGTTCTAATCGATTTAAGGACTTTAAGCCCACCAAACTTGGCATGGTTAACCCAATAGCTTGATGTAATACACCACTTTCGACAGTTTCGTACTCAAAATCTGCAACGGTTTTGGGGTAATAAAATACCCAAACATCTGCTGGGTGCTCAGGTAAACTATAGCCACGCTGACCAATACCACGACTCAACACAATTTTTAAAGTGCCATTGACGACATCTTGTTTACGTAACAATTTTAAAGTGGCTTCAATGAGGCTTAAATCTGCATTTAGCTTTAATCGCTCATTACTCAGTTTTAATCGTGCAATATGCAAAGCTAAAAGTTCTATTTGTCCTTGGCGAATTCGTGCTGTGCTAAAACAGCCATCGCCATAGTGAAAGGCGCGATCAAGTAAATCAACTTGTTCTATTTGCTGCGCATTTTTAAAACACTGCATACGTCGTCATCCCAATTACATCACTTTATTTTAAAAAATAATCGCTCAGCATATATTTCTTTTTTGTTCATATTAAATTCTTTTTTAATTATTTTTTCTGCATAAAAACTACAGATATTCTTGCCTCATCCAACAAAACATGTATAAAAATTGAGGACAACATGAATCTATCGAAATTAAAACTTGGGGTTTTGGCTGCATTCATTTCTGCCACAGCATTTAGTGCATCTGCCAAAGATTTCTTAAATGTGTCATATGATCCAACCCGTGAATTGTATGACAACTTCAATAAAGACTTTAGTGTTTACTGGAAAAAAACCACAGGCCAAGACATTAACTTTAAACAATCTCATGGTGGATCAGGTAAACAGGCTCGTGCTGTTATTGATGGTCTAGATGCCGATGTCGTCACTTTGGCCTTGGCTGCAGATATTGATGAAATTGCTGCACGTGGTTTAGTTGCAAAAGACTGGCAAAGGAAATTCCCACAAAATTCAACGCCGTATACGTCAACCATTGTGTTCTTAGTACATAAAGGCAACCCGAAAGGCATCAAAGACTGGGGCGATTTAATTAAACCGGGTGTCGACATTATTACCCCGAACCCAAAAACATCGGGCGGTGCGCGTTGGAACTATCTAGCAGCGTGGGCTTGGGCCAAACATCAAGCAGGTGGTAATGATACAAAAGCCCAAGAATTTGTCCGTCAAATTTATAAGCAAACCAAAGTTCTCGACTCAGGCGCACGTGGTGCAACAACTACATTCGCAGAACGTGGTATTGGTGACGTGTTATTGGCTTGGGAAAATGAAGCACATTTGGCAGTTCGTGAACAGCCGGGTAAGTTTGAGATTGTGACCCCTTCACTTTCTATCTTGGCCGAGCCACCTGTTGCGATTGTAGAAAAAAATGCCAAGAAAGATGGCAATGAAAATTTAGCCAAAGCGTATTTAAATTATCTGTACTCACCTGCAGGTCAAACCATTGCTGCACAGAACTATTATCGTCCACGTAATGCTGCGGTATTGGCAAAATATAAATCCGTCTTTAAACCTTTAAAATTAGTGACTATTGATAAAGAGTTTGGCGGTTGGAGCAAAGTGCAGAAAAAGCATTTTGAAAATGGTGGCGTCTTTGACCAAATCGTGAAGACCAATAATTCCAAATAATGCTTTAAATACCGAAAAGCATCGTCCTTTCGCATAAGGTCGATGCTTTTTTTTCGTAGCTACGTCTGTTATCTTTTTTATTCATATAAAATTCGTTTTTAATTATTTTTTATGCATAAAGATTGGCGCTATTCTTCACCCATGTTACAGATAAAGTAAAAATTATTGAGGTTAACATGAGTATTTCCGCAAAATTAAAATTGGGTGTTCTTGCTGCAGTCATTTCGACGGTTTCTTTTGGCGCAGCTGCGAAAGATTTTTTAAACGTATCTTACGACCCAACACGTGAACTCTATGAAAGTGTGAATAAAGACTTCAGCAAATATTGGGAAAGCCGTACAGGTCAAAAAATTAATTTTAAACAATCTCATGGTGGTTCAGGCAAACAAGCGCGTGCAGTCATTGATGGCTTAGATGCCGATGTAGTGACTTTAGCACTTGCAGCGGATATTGATGTGATTGCAGAAAAAGCCAAACTTTTACCTGCAGATTGGCAGAAGAAACTTCCACAAAACTCAACGCCATATACCTCAACGATTGTATTCTTAGTCCGTAAAGGCAACCCCAAAGCAGTAAAAGATTGGGGCGATCTAGTTAAACCAGGCGTAGGTATTATTACCCCAAATCCGAAAACCTCAGGCGGTGCACGTTGGAACTATTTAGCTGCGTGGGCTTGGGCAAAACATCAAGCGGGTGGTAATGATACAACAGCTCAAGAATTTGTCCGTAAAATTTATAAAAACACCAAAGTGCTCGATTCAGGCGCACGTGGTTCGACTACGACCTTTGCTGAACGTGGTATTGGTGATGTATTGCTGGCTTGGGAAAATGAAGCACATTTAGCGATTCGTGAACAACCGGGTAAATTTGAAATTGTGACCCCTTCACTTTCAATTTTAGCTGAGCCCCCTGTTGCTGTTTTAGAAAAAAACGCAGAGAAAAAAGGTAATCTTTATTTAGCCAAAGGTTATTTAAACTTCCTTTATTCACCACGTGGTCAACAAATCGCAGCTCAGAACTTTTACCGTCCACGTAACGCTACAACGCTTGCACAATACGCATCAGTCTTTAAGCCACTCAAACTCGTAACCATTGATAAAGAATTTGGTGGTTGGGATAAAGTCCAAAAAGCACACTTTGAAAATGGCGGCGTGTTTGACCAAATCGTTAAAGCCAACAACGGAAAATAAGACCAGTCATTGACTGAATCAGGAGAACTTGACATGACACATACAGTAATTGTCCCGGGTGTAGGCGGTAGTGAACACGCACATTGGCAATCTTGGTTACAACGTCAGCTCATGTCTAGCTCTCGTGTTCAGCAAAAAGATTGGAATCATCCTGTACTCAAGGACTGGATTAAACAATTCGTTCAAACCGTACGACCTTTACAGGGTGAAATTCAAATTGTGGCGCATAGCTTTGGTTGTTTAACCACGGTGGCAGCATTGGCATTGCATCCAGAACTCAATAAAAAAATCAAAAATTTAGTTTTGGTCGCACCAGCCAATCCAGCACGCTTTGGTGAAAACGGCTTTGCACGCGACAGTACAACGGATTACAAAGCATTTTTTCATCAGCTAACTATTCGTGTGCCGACAACGATGTTGATTAGTGAAAATGATCCTTGGCTTGGCTTTGAAGATGCAAAACAACTTGCAGGTGCTTGGAAGCTCTACCCTGTGAATATGGGCGCTGTAGGACACATTAATGTTGCATCAGGTTTTGGACCGTTTCCTGAAATTTTCAATTACTTAATTTCAGAAAACCACATGAAACATATCAACTTTACTGATGAAAACAAGTATTTATTTCAATTTGCTTTTTAAGTACTGAGCATTAAGCTTGTCGCAAAATCATTTATTCAATTTTGCTGACCTTTTAAGTCAGCTTTTCTCATTTTGAGGAGTCATCATGTCGCAGCGATCCCGAGTGCTGCCAGGATTTGGTCTTTCTCTAGGCTTTACCCTAGCGTATTTATCCTTAATTGTGCTCATCCCCCTTTCGGCCGTATTTATTAAATCTTTAGGTATCGGTTGGGATGGACTATGGGAGATTTTAAGCTCAGAACGTATTTTAAAATCGTTACAACTGAGTTTTAGTGCCGCCATTATTGCTGCGTTAGTCAATGTGGTTTTTGGTTTACTCTTAGCATGGTGCTTGGTTCGTTATACCTTCCCGGGTAAACGTATTGTCGATGCATTGGTTGATTTACCTTTTGCATTGCCAACTGCCGTTGCTGGTATTGCATTAACTTCGTTATATGCACCTACTGGTTGGATCGGTCAGTACCTTGAACCCATTGGCATTAAAGTCGCATATACCCCGATCGGTATTACCTTGGCCCTCATCTTTATTGGTATTCCTTTTGTGGTTCGTACTGTACAGCCTGTACTGAGCGACCTAGAAACTGAACTTGAAGAAGCAGCTTCGGCACTGGGCGCAAATCGCTTTCAGATCGTGACCAAAGTGATCTTACCTATTCTATTTCCTGCGCTGTTAACAGGTTTTGCTTTGGCCTTTGCACGCGGTGTGGGTGAGTATGGATCGGTGATTTTTATCGCAGGTAACCAACCCTTCAAAACTGAAATTGCGCCATTGATGATCATCTCTCGTCTTGAGGAATATGATTATGCAGGCGCGACCACGATTGCAGTCGTGATGCTGGTGATTTCTTTTGCCATTTTATTCTTAATTAACTTGGTTCAAGCATGGGCAAGTCGCCGTACAGGGAGAACTGCACGATGAATACGAATAGTAATGCGCTTGCGGAAAAATTACAGTCGCGTGATGCTACGCGTGAACCAACATGGGTACGCTATACACTGATAGTGATTGCATTGATTTTCTTTGCGAGCTGCCTGATTTTGCCCTTGGTTTTGGTTTTCGTTGAAGCCTTTAAACAAGGTGTTGGCGTTTACTTCCAAGCACTGGTTCATCCAGACACATTATCAGCAGTGAAACTGACCTTACTGACCGCTGTGATTGCCGTACCGCTAAACGTGGTCTTTGGTGTAGCTGCGGCATGGTGTGTTGCCAAGTTTAATTTCCGTGGTAAATCTATTTTAACCACGATTATTGATATGCCATTTTCAGTCTCTCCAGTCATTGCTGGCTTAATGTTGGTATTGATTTTTGGTACTCAAGGTTGGTTAGGCGGCTGGCTAATGGATAACGACATCAAAATTTTGTATGCCGTTCCAGCCATTGTCCTTGCTACTGTGTTTATTACCGTTCCTTTTGTGGCACGTGAGCTAATTCCGTTAATGGAAGCTCAAGGGACAGAGGAAGAAGAAGCGGCAATCGTATTGGGTGCTTCAGGTTGGCAGACCTTCTGGAAAGTGACTCTTCCAAATATCAAATGGGGCTTAATCTACGGCGTGATTCTATGTAATGCACGTGCAATGGGTGAGTTTGGTGCTGTTTCTGTGGTTTCAGGTCACATTCGCGGCGAAACCAACACCTTACCGCTACACGTAGAAATCCTTTATAACGAATATACCTTTAGTGCTGCTTTTGCTGTGTCTTCACTATTAGCGCTCTTGGCGATTGTGACCCTGATTTTAAAAACATGGGTTGAACTACGTCAGGAACGACAAGACAAGCGTAAAGAAGATTCACAAGTTTCTTAAGGAATGACCTCATGAGTATTCAAGTAAAAAATATTGAAAAACACTTTGGTGCATTCCATGCACTTAAAAATATCTCTTTAGATTTTCCTGATGGCCAGCTCGTTGCGCTGCTTGGCCCATCAGGCTGTGGTAAAACTACCCTATTGCGTATCATTGCCGGTCTTGAATCTGCCGATGGCGGTCAAGTCATTCTAGAAGGTGAAGATGCCACTAAAGTTCACGTCCGTGAACGTGAAGTTGGTTTTGTATTCCAGCATTATGCACTGTTCCGCCATATGACCGTATTTGACAACATTGCTTTTGGTTTACGCGTACGCCCACGTGCAACGCGTCCAAATGAAGCTGAAATCAAAAAACGGGTTACTCGTTTACTTGATCTTGTTCAACTTGGTTTCTTGGCTGACCGTTACCCTGCGCAACTTTCAGGTGGTCAACGCCAACGTATTGCCTTAGCACGTGCTTTAGCGGTTGAGCCGCGTGTGTTATTACTGGATGAACCTTTTGGTGCATTGGATGCCAAAGTTCGTAAAGAATTACGCCGCTGGTTACGTACCTTGCATGACGAACTCCACATCACCTCTATTTTCGTGACCCATGACCAAGAAGAAGCACTTGAAGTGGCCGATCAAATCATTGTGATGAACAAAGGCAACGTAGAACAGATTGGCTCGCCACGTGAAGTTTATGAAAAACCTGCAACACCGTTTGTATTTGACTTTTTAGGTCAAGCCAACCGTTTTGAAGGTCAAAATAGCAATGGCCTCATTCAAATTGGTGAAGACCGAATTTTGTTGCCACAAAACGCCAATGCGCCGCAAGGAAATGTCATTGCCTTCGCTCGTCCGGATGAACTGCGTATTCATGCACAGCCGCAAGAAAATGCTATCCAAGCAACTTTTGTACGTGAGCTTTGGATTGCAGGTAAAGTCATTGCTGAACTGCATGATCGTCAAGGCAATCTGATTGAAATTTCATTAACGGCAGATGAAGCGAAAGCGCATCAATTCCGCCCAAATCAAACGGTATGGTTAAGTGCAACGAACTTGCATTTATTTGAAAACCAAGTTGCATAAAACAAAAAGTTGGGGCCGTCACAAGCCCCACTTGCTTTTAAGGTAAAATAAAATTATGAATTTCCAACAATTAAGAATTATTCGAGAAACCGTACGTCAGAATTTTAATTTAACAGAAGCGTCTGCTGCACTTTACACCTCGCAGTCTGGCGTGAGTAAACACATCAAAGATCTAGAAGATGAACTTGGTGTACAGCTGTTCATCCGTAAAGGTAAACGTTTACTCGGTTTAACCGAACCAGGCCAGTCATTATTGGGTATCGTTGAACGCATGCTCGTGGATGCTGACAATATTAAACGTCTAGCAGATGACTTTAACAAAGTGGATGAAGGGACTTTGACGATTGCGACCACACATACGCAAGCGCGTTATGTCTTGCCGCCGATTGTGAACCAATTTAAAAAAGAATTTCCAAAAGTTCATCTAATTCTGCAACAAGCCAGCCCAGTAGAAATTACAGAAATGCTCCTTCAAGGTGAAGCGGATATCGGGATCGCAACCGAATCATTAACCAATGAAGATAACCTGGCAAGCGTGCCTTACTACAACTGGCAACACAGCATCATTACGCCTAAAGAGCATCCACTGACCCAAAAATCAAATATCACCATAGAAGATTTGTCGAACTATCCAATTATTACTTACCACGGTGGTTTTACAGGTCGTTCAAAAATTGATAAAGCCTTTGAAGATTCAGGCTTTGATGTTGATATCGTGATGTCCGCACTTGATGCAGACGTTATTAAAACCTATGTTGAACTCAATATGGGGGTGGGTATTGTCAACGATGTGGCATATGACCCAGAACGTGATTACCGTTTAAAACAAATTCCTACCGATATTTTCGGGGTCAACACCACTTGGATTGCTGTTCGCAAAGGACATTTGCTACGCGGTTATGGCTATGAATTTATTTCTTTATGCTCACCAGATGCCGACATCAAAGCGTTGAAAAAAGTCGCTTACCCAGAAGACTGATATCCCAATTGATGAATTAAAGAGGACACATGCTGTCCTCTTTTTTATTGGTAAATTCATATTTTATCTAGGTTTTCTTGGCTTTATTTTTAATTGTGCTTAAAATACGTTCAACACAATAAAAATTAAAACTTCATTACTTCCGACCCATAAGCCAGGACTTTATGAAAAATCAATTCGTCGCAGTGGCAGTCGGTATCGTCTGCCCCATACAGATCATGTATGCAGCAGGAATAGAAAACTCAGATCAATCGATCTCGGCCTTTCTTGAACCCGGAAATTATACTGAAGCCAGTTTCGCTTATGTCGATGCTCAAGTGGACGGCAAAGTTCAAAACCAAGGTTTAATCAGTGAGTTGGGCATCACTGATTTTTCTACAGGGAATCTCGCCCATCAACAATTTTCTGGGAAATTTGCACTTAAAATTCAACCACATGAAAATATTTCTGCGGGAGTAATTTATGAGCAACCTTTTCATACTGATATCAATTATCAATATAGTCCTCGCTTACCAGATAGCTCAAATATCGATATTGAAAGCGCCGATATTAACTTTAGAACGCATAACCTAACTGGACTGGTAGGCTATCAACCCAATAATAATTGGAATATTTATAGCGGTTTAAGCCTACAAACATTTAAAGGTGATTTAAAAATTTCTGGGCAACAATATGCTGCTCTCAATGGCTACCATGCCGATTTTAAACAAGATGAAGCGCTTGGTTGGCTGCTCGGATTCAGTTATCAAATCCCTGAATATGCTATTAAAACTAGCCTAACCTATCGTTCAAAAATCAAACATGAAAATAAGACCTTTGAATCAACTTTATATTCAAATGGTCCTTTTCAATTAGTACCAGACACCCATACCTCCATTCAAACGCCACAAAGCGTCAATTTTGATTTTCAAACAGCCATTAGCCCACACAATGTTGTATATGGCACAGTTCGGTGGATTAATTGGAAAGATTTCAACATTCAACCACCGCAGTTTAATGCCGTGCTTCAGTACGCAGCACTCGATCCACAATACCATGATTTAGCTGATATCCAATTGGTGGAATATCAGAAAGATCAATGGTCAGGAAAGTTAGGGATTGCACATCAATTGAATCCGAGTTGGCTCGCTGCTGCAGAGTTTATTTGGGACAACGGGACAGGAAATGCGGCGTCTACCTTAAACCCAAGTGATGGCTATCGAGGTTTAGGTTTAGGTGTGATGTATAAATTTAACCCGAACAATTTTCTAGCGACTGGCCTGTATTATATGAAACTCTCAAAACCATCGAATACTGAAACATCTCATATTTCAGGTCTTGCAAGTGTCTCAGACAATGATGCCATGATCTATGGTCTGAAATTTGGTCACAGATTTTAAACGCTTTCTAATAAACAAAAAAACGAGCCGAAGCTCGTTTTTTTGTTTCATTAAGAACTTACCAATGGTAGCTCACACCTACTTTAGCTACTGGCATCCATTCATATTTGTCATCGTTTGCAATTTTACGTGCCTCATTATCTACAGATTCGCTGATTGAAGGTGAGCCTGTTACAGAGTTTTGAAGATTACCGTACTCTTGAAGTTTCACAGTAGGGTTGCCAGTGTAATAAGCACCTACTTCACCAAATACACCAAAGTTTTTATTTAATTTTGGTGCAAAACCTAAACCTACATAAGGCGCAATGTCGTTATCATAAGATAAGTTACCTTTCACACCACCAATGCCAGTGTAGCTCGTACCATCAACTTTAATCGTACCTTCGGCATTTTTATTATGTTTATTTAGACCGTATTCATTATCGATATAACCTACACCTGCAGCAACATATAAGCCTTGCGCCCAAGGACTCGTACTTGCGCCCCATGGACGAATTTCTGCATTTAAGTAGCCAACGCTGTTATCCATATCCATGTCATATTTAGTGCCATTGATTGACAAATCATCAGACCATGAAATATCACCACCGTTATAACCTAATGCAAGGCCGACGTATGGGTTCGCAGTCCAAAGTAACGCACCACCATAACCAGTCGTACCCACTTCTAGACGAGCGCCAGTTGGGATAAGTTGGTTTTGATCAAATGCATAGCCATCATGAACTACAGAGGTATCTGCCATTGCAGTACCTGCAGCAGTAAGTAGAGCAGCTACTGTTAATAAACGTAATGATTTCATGTGTTTCTCCTCAAAATAAACTGTTATTCAGATTTTACAGACTTGTTATATGGCACATGTTAAAAGGAAACACAGCTCAACATTTATGCAAATTTACTGATTTTTTGTTAACTTTTGATACATTTAGATTTTAATATTGATTAATAAAGAGTTTTTGTTTCATTTTTTTAAATATAATAATGATGTTAAGGAACAATTCTGTATATTTTGCGTATTTTTTATACAAACCTTATGAAAATGCTAAATTCATCACTCTTAATTTCTTGGATTTAGTGCTTGCTTAATAATTAATTCCGATCCTAGGCCGATTTACCATCTATTTTTAACTCGATTTAGTGTAAAATCTTGGAAAATTTTTTTCTGGATGGAAGAACATGTCTCAGCTTTCAACAATCATTGAACAAGCGTTTGAAGACCGTGCTAATTTCACTGCAGCTGACTGTCCTGCTGAAGTACGTGCAGCAGTAGAAGAAGTGATCGCTGGCCTAGATAACGGTACATTACGTGTTGCTGAAAAAATTGATGGTGAATGGATTGTTCATCAATGGGTGAAAAAAGCCGTTTTGCTTTCATTCAAATTGAACGACAACAAACCAATGGAAGCTTGTGACTTACGCTTCTATGACAAAGTTGACACTAAGTTCTCTGACTGGACTGAAGAACAATTTAAAGCTGCTGGTGTACGTGTAGTACCACCTGCTGTAGCACGTAAAGGTTCTTTCCAAGCAAAAAATGTTGTATTGATGCCTTCATATGTCAATATTGGTGCATATGTTGACGAAGGTACGATGGTTGATACATGGGCAACTGTTGGTTCATGTGCTCAAATTGGTAAAAACGTTCACTTATCTGGTGGCGTTGGTATTGGTGGCGTTCTTGAACCACTTCAAGCGAACCCAACAATCATTGAAGACAACTGCTTCATCGGCGCACGTTCTGAAATCGTTGAAGGTGTGATCGTAGAAGAAGGTTCTGTGATTTCAATGGGCGTATTCATTGGTCAATCAACTAAGATTTATGACCGTGAAACTGGCGAAATCCATTACGGCCGTGTTCCTGCGGGTTCTGTTGTGGTTTCTGGTAGCTTGCCGTCTAAATGCGGTAAATACAGCCTCTACGCTGCAGTAATCGTGAAAAAAGTTGACGCGAAAACTCGTGCGAAAACAAGCTTGAACGAATTATTACGCGAAGACTAAGTCTTTATTTCAGCGGAGCATTCGTGTTCCGTGGAGCCTCTATCGCTCCTCGTCTCTACGGTTAGCAATGATCGTAGAGATTTTTTGTTTTTTTATATCTGGTTAATTTTGTTATGAGTACCCTTCGATCTTCCGCTATTCCTGTTTCTGATCCGTCTGCGGGTTTACGTATTACGGAGATTTTTTATTCATTGCAAGGTGAAGCCAATACCGCAGGTTTGCCTACGGTCTTTATCCGCTTGACGGGCTGTCCCTTACGTTGCACTTATTGTGATACAACCTATTCGTTTGAAGGCGGTGAACGCCAATCATTAGAAGAAATTATTCAAACCACTTTAGATTTTAAAACTCCTTATATTTGCGTGACGGGTGGTGAGCCACTTGCTCAACCGAACGCCCTTCCCCTCATGACTCGTCTGGCCGATTTAGGCTGCGAAGTCTCTTTAGAAACCAGTGGTGCTTTAGATGTGTCTAAAGTTGACCCACGTGTTTCAAAAGTTATGGATTTAAAAACCCCAACATCGGGTGAAGTTGCACGAAACTTGCTTAGCAACTTCGACCATTTAACGCCACATGATCAAATCAAATTTGTGATTTGTAATCGTGAAGACTATGAATGGTCAAAACAGCAAGTTGAGCGCTATAAGCTAAACGAAAAAGTCAACACCATTTGGTTCTCTCCGGCCTTTGCCGTTGAAAAAGGCGCTGTTCGTTTACCTCAGCTTGCACGTGATTTAGCACAGTGGATTTTAGAAGACCATCTCCCTGTTCGCTTCCAATTGCAATTACATAAATTGCTTTGGAACGATGAAACTGGTCGTTAAGTTTTAAAGAATTATTTGGAGTAATGCATATGCGCCCTCGTGCCATAGTTTTATTGTCTGGCGGCTTAGACTCAACCACTTGTTTAGCTTGGGCTCAAGCACGTTATGAATGTATCGCCTTAAGTTTTATGTATGGTCAACGTTCTACGACAGAACTGGATGCTGCTCGTGAGTTAACCAAGCAGGCTGGTGTAGAACATCGTGTCATTAATATCGATTTAGGTAACTTAGGTGGCTCTGCGTTAACGGACCATAGCATTGAAGTTCCTGATCATGAACAAGCCGGTATTCCTGTAACTTATGTACCAGCGCGTAACACGATTTTCTTGTCATATGCTTTAGCTGCGGCGGAAGTTTTTGGTGCAGAAGCAATTGTCATTGGTATTAATGCGGTTGATTACTCAGGCTATCCAGACTGCCGTCCAGAGTTTATCGAAGCCTTTGCCAACATGGCTCGCCTTGCAACTAAAGTTGGCGTTGAAGGAAAACCACTTAAATTTGAAACACCTCTGTTACATTTATCCAAAGCAAATATCATTCGCTTAGGTATAGAACATGGCGTAGACTACAGTCAAACGGTGTCTTGCTATCAAGCAGATGACCAAGGTCGTGCTTGCGGTAAATGCGATAGCTGCCGTCTTCGTAAACAAGGTTTCGTTGACGCAGGTGTTGAAGATCCGACACGTTACATACCGAAATAACAAGGTAGGGTTTATGAAAAATTTAAAATCAAACATTATTCTTTCTGCTGCTTTCTCTGCAGCTGCATTGTTTGCTTCAGTTGCACACGCTGACAACGACAAGCTTCAACAAGCATATAAGAGCACTAACGTAAAATCTTCGTTAATTAATGTTTGTAAAGAAGAAACTGGCAAAGGTAAAAAACTAACTGCCGCTGAAGTTAGCAAATACTGTACTTGTGCTGTTGAAGCAGATGGTCGTTTAACCAATGCTCAAAAATGGGAAATCCAAAGCACAATCAACCAGAAGAAAAGCCCTGCAACACTCGCTTTTGTTCAAAAACAAAATAAAGACCTTCAAGCATGTTTCGGTCCTCAGTTAACAGGTAAATTAAAAAATTTAACTGAAGAAGCAATGAAATCTGCTCAAGCGAAAAAATAATTTTCGTCTTAAAAAAGCCTGCAAATGCAGGCTTTTTTATTGCTTTAAGTTCAAAGTAAATTCTGTATGATGGTCATATTTCACATACTTTGTTTAAGCCCGCTTCGGGATAAGACATGAAAAAGGAAATCTTCATGACTGAAATTAGCTTACCAAATCAAACCTTCCCAACCACCTCAGGTGAAGTCAACCTTGCAGAACTAAACAATGACTGGCTGATCATCTACTTCTACCCTAAAGATTCAACACCAGGATGTACGACGCAAGCCATTGGGTTTTCGTGCTTAAAAGATCAGTTTGATGCGCTTAATACACCAATCTACGGCATTTCTCGCGACTCGGTTAAAGCCCATCAAAACTTCACTGAAAAGCAAAATCTAAGCATTGATTTAATCAGTGATAAAGAAGAAGTGCTATGTCAGCATTTCGATGTGATTAAAGAAAAAAATATGTATGGCAAAAAGGTTATGGGCATCGAACGCTCAACCTTTATTTTCCATCATGGCAAGCTGGTAAAAGAATATCGTAAAGTCAAAGCTGCAGGCCATGCAGAACAAGTCTTAGAAGATTTAAAAGCATTACAAGCTGCATAAAATTAATGATTTGAGCCCGCTCCTATAGGAATGGGCTCAAATTTAATGAGGACATATAACTAGAGCAATAATGAAATTGCAATTCCCCACATCACAACGCCAATAATAAAGTCTAAAACTTTCCATGCCTTTGCACTTTGGAAGAGCGGTAATAAATAGCGCGCACCAAATCCGAGGACAAAGAAAAACACCCATGAAGCTGTAATTGCCCCAATCGCAAAATATACGGCTGTCGATTCAAACTTCGTTGAAATAGACCCAATCAGCACAACCGTATCGAGATACACATGTGGATTTAACCACGTTAAAGCCAAGCAAATCAGTACCAACTTCAATAATTTAGTTTCATTCTTCTCACTGGGCGCTAAACTGCTCGAAGTTTTAAAGGCTTGCAGAAAATGCTGTGCCCCATAGACAACTAAAAACGTTGCGCCCAAATATTTCGCAACACTCACAATTTCCGGATGACTTTCAACCAATTGGGAGAATCCGAGTACACCCAATAAGATGAGTATCGAATCAGAAGCAGCGCAAATAGCACAAAGCCAAAAGACATACTGCTTTTTTAACCCTTGCTTGAGAATAAACGCATTTTGCGCACCAATCGCGATAATTAGGCTAAATCCAACTGCGAGCCCTTGCATATAACTGTGCAACATTTTTGACTACACTTTCAAAGCTTTAAATGAATGTTGCTATTATCTAAGCTTATTGCTAAAAATAAGTATTTATAAATAAATATCAATATAACTGAGTTTTTCTTAGTTTATAAAATTTCTAATGCTTATAGGTGACTCATGTTACAAAGCAAACATAGTGAAGCTTTTCTTGCGGTTGCTGAAACAGGAAGCTTTGAACAAGCAGCACTGCGTTTAAACATTACGGCATCTGCGGTCACGCTCAGGCTGCAAACCTTAGAAAAGAAATTAGGTCATGTGCTCATTGTACGTGAACGACCCTGCCGCCCAACGCTCGCGGGCCAATCTTTATTGCATTATTTACAACACAGCAAATTACTAGAACATAATTTTCTGCAAAATCTAACAGGACAAACAGCGAATGCTTTCTATCAAGTCAATATTGCAACCAATGCTGACTCACTTGCGACATGGTTGCTTCCGCTACTCAAAGATCTCTTAATTGAAGAAAAAATCGTGATTCATTTTCAGGTCGATGATCAGTCACAAACACATCATTTATTAGAAGCAGGACTAGTCAATGCCTGTGTTACAACAGAATCAGAAGCCATGAAAGGCTGCGTTGCAGAATATCTGGGTGAAATGCATTATCGCTTTGTAGCAACCCCTGATTTTATCCAAAGATGGTTCGGTCAAGGTGTGACGCGAAATGCGTTAAAGGCTGCGCCTGCACTGATTTTTAATGAGAAAGATGACCTGCATACGCAATCAATTCAGAAAAATTTCGGACTCAATCCTTCACAATATCCACATCATTTCATTCCCTCTTCGACAGCATTTTTTGATGCCATTACGATGGGCTTAGGCTACGGATGGTTACCCGACTATCAAAGCAAAGACTTATTAGCAGCGGGAAAATTAATAGAGCTTTCAACAGAACTCAGTATTGATCTAGCTTTGTATTGGCATCACTGGAACCAACAATCTGTTCAATTACAAAAATTGACTGCTGTTGTGCTGCAACATGCCAAAGATCATATGTGTTAAACCCTGTAAGACTAAGGTTATTCAAGCCGCCATTGGCCTTTGAGCTGTATCAATACTTGCTCACCTACTCCACCGAGTGCTTTACGCATACCAAAATCACTACGCTTAATGGTTGCTAAAGTTTGAACATCCAATACTTTTGGATTTTGCGGGCTTGGGGTGAGTGTGGTATCGAAGATCACAGGCTTAGTGATGCCACGAATGGTGAGATCCCCTCGAATCATATACTTCGCATATGCCACGGGTTCGATTTGTTTACTGACAAACTTCACTTGCTTAAATTCAGCGGCATCAAAATATTCACTTCCCAAGATTAATCCCTTTAAGCTTGGGTTACTAAAACTAATGCTATCTACATCTAACACTAAATGCACTGAACCTTTATGTGGAATTTCAGGATCAAACTTAAGGTTCGACTGAACCTTATTAAAGCGCCCTTCTACAATAGACAGCCCCACAGATTTAATGCCAAATGTGACCTGACTATTAGGCGTTAGCGTCCATTCAGCAGCATGTAGGGGCAATACGCAGCATAAAGCGAAGGCTCCCATATATTTTGCTAACGTTCCGTGACGCAAATTCATGTTTTTCTCCTGAATAAAACACAGCCTAAAATCACTACAACGTTTATTTTTTTGCTCCATTGTAGTGCTAGAAATTTTAGCGTTTTTTTATAGCAGATTTGTTTTATCCTGAGTCATAAATTTGTGTTGAAGTTGTTTATAAATGTCTGTCTGTTGAAATTTTTGCAAAAATTCGACGGTACCTTGAGGAAAAGCATCATGCTGAATTTCACCACGATAATACGCCTCGCGTACCGGTGTCGCAGAGATCGCCCCTTCTAGACTATCCAGCTCAACCATTTCCCATTCGGGGAAGAATTTTAAATAATAAGAAGAATCATCTTTAAAATGTCCAATCAAACCGACTTTTGCATTCGTTTCAACCACCTCATTCACCAAAGATTTGACTAACTTTTGCCATTTTTCATCGTTATATACATCAATCACATGTACAAACTTGATTCGCTTCTGATCTTGCTCTGAAAAATTCGACAGGATCATCTGCTCACGTTCTGACGCTAAAAATGGATTTTTGATATTACGTTCATTTTGCGCCGAACCAAGCGCTAGAAGCACATATTGACTTTGTTGTAAGGCAATTTTAATGGTTTGCAAATGCGCTAAATGGAACGGCTGAAAACGCCCAATGAAAACCAAATAATCAAATGTATATTTCATATCAAATCAAACTTTTTATGAACTGAGCAGTTGTGCCACAGGCTGAAATATGCGACATAATGTCGAGCATAAAATCAAAACGAAACTTTTACGCAAGGATAGTACGATGACACTGAGCTGTATTCAACAACCCCATGAACATTTGAATGCGAATTTGGACAATGGCGTACTGACCTTAGCCATTAACCGACCTCAGGCGAAGAACGCGCTGTATACAGAATTATATCTGTGGATTGCCAAAGCATTAGATGAAGCTGATCAGGATTCTTCAGTGCGTGTAGTTGTACTCCGTGGTCAAGATGCGGACTTCAGTGCGGGCAATGACATGCAAGATTTTATGAAATCTGCTGCTCAAAAAGGACAAGCTCCAGCTGCAGAAGGCGCACCTTTTATTTTATTAAAATCTGCTGCTCAATTTTCTAAGCCGCTGATCGCTGCGGTTCGCGGTGTTGCCATTGGGATTGGTGTTACGATTCTGCTTCATTGCGATCTAGTCTACAGCGACAATACTGCCCTATTCCAAATTCCGTTTGTGAGCCTTGGTCTATCGCCTGAAGGTGCATCGAGCAAGCTATTGGTTCAACAAGCCGGCTACCATAAAGCGGCTGAATTACTCTTAACCGCTCAGAAGTTTGATAGTGCGACAGCGCTTTCAGCGAATTTAGTCAATAGCATTGAAGAAGATGCTTATGCGACGGCTGCGAAAAAAGCAGCACAGTTATCTGCTCTACCACTAGCTTCTTTGGTTCAATCAAAAGCATTAATGAAACATAATGTGGATGAAATCGTGGCATGGATTGACCATGAAGCTGAGATTTTCATGAATCGTGTAGGCTCTCCAGAAATGATGGAAGCTGTTGCAGCCTTTATGCAAAAACGCAAACCTGACTTCTCTCAGTTCAATTAATGTTTTAATGGAACGTAAAAAACCACTCATATTTGGGTGGTTTTTTTCATCTCAGCCCCAATCTATTTTCTAAATTAAAAAACTGGATGTTTCCACATGACTGCAGCATCACAAACTAATGATAAACCTGAAAAGAAACGCTACTACGAGCCTGCACCTGAAGGCATCGATATCGAGAATTTTAAAAAAGTAGTTCAAAGCCGCCGTTCTGTACGTAAGTTTACCGACAAGGCCATTCCAAATGACGTTTTAGATGAATGCTTAGACCTCGCCTTGCTTGCACCGAATTCATCAAATTTACAACCATGGACATTCTATGTCGTTCAGAACCCTGCAAAGAAAAAACAATTGGTGAAAGCTTGCTTAGGGCAACTTGCGGCAAAAACTGCTGCTGAATTGATTGTCTGTGTCGCGCGTACCGACCGTGTAGATGAAATGGCAAAGCGTAATATTTCGGAATTTCCATTTCCTGAAGCACCTGCAGCGGTGCAGAAGTATTACAAGTTTATTCCTTATAACTATAAAACAGGTTACTTCAACGCCTTAGGTAACTTTAAGAAAGTAGCTTTCAAAGTTGCACGTACACTGGATAAACAATTGCCTGTGACGGCCTTTAATGAAGCAGATGCAAAACTTTGGGCGAGCAAAACTACAGCATTGGCTTGTGAAAACTTAGTTTTGGCTTTACGTGCCTATGGTTTTGATAGTTGTATGATGGAAGGTTTTGATGAACCTTTGGTGAAGAAGATTTTAGGATTAAATGCTCAGCAATACCCAGTGATGGTGATTGGTGCAGGTGAACGTGCTAAAGATGGTGTGTTCTTCCCGCAGTATCGTTTTGACCGTGAGCTGTTTATTCAGAAGGTTTAATTCAAACTCTATAATGTATAGCGGTAATTTGAGACGCGGAAATGTTATCAGCAGCTGTATGAGGCAGGACTCGATTCAATAAATATCGTTTTAGCGATGTTTTCAATCACATGACGGAATGTAACGAGTTCTGCTGATGACAATGGTTTTGCCTACTTTTCCCGAAAGAAAAGTAGGTCGAACCGAAGGTTATTCCTACAAGTAAATATGTAATAACAAGACTCCGCTACACCCTTATTCTTTTAGAAAGTTATATTCACCATTTGAATAAACTCAAATGCTGGCTCTTCATAAGGATGACTTACTTTTAAAGCCCTTGCGACTTCACTCGCTTTATCTTCAGGCACGATGGTTTCCACTCGCCATTCAGGGATAGATTCAAGCTGATCCAACTCACCAATAAAAGGATTTGCACCTTTTACAGGTTTAAATTGCCCCGTCCCTAACACTTGCCAAGCACAGTGTTCATAGTTTCCTATACCTCCTGCTCCAGCTTCATAAACAGCCAGTTTAGTCGACTCTAGGTGAGACTCAGGTACATAATAAATTAGTTTTAACATTGACTATCCCAGACGCTATTGTGCAGTCACATTAAAGCACTGCAAATCATGTTCAATGCCACATTATTTGATGCATGCGGATAGGTTGCATATAAACCTAATTTCGGTAAATCCACATCTGTTTGAATGACTTTGACCGAATCATTTAGAAACTTGAGTAAATATTCAGGCACAAAACTCAGCCCCATGCCCATATTAATCAAATTTAAATGCTGCATGACATTGGTCACCCACAGCATGTGATCATGTTGCTGCTGATCAAAAGGAATCAAGGCATTTAAGGTATCGTAAAACACGGGAGAAGCATTTTGTTCACACATAATAATGGTGTGATTTTTTAACTCTTGAAGTTTTAAGATGCGATCTGATGGATGCAGATGCGCTGCGCCAACCAAATAAATTTGCTCACTTAAAACCTGAATATTGGTAAAGTCATCATGGCTTAAGTGGTAACGAGTAAAGCTAATATCCAGTTCGGTATTTTTTAGTTTTTGAATTTGCTCTGTACACGTCAAGCTATGTAAATGAATTTTCAAATCAGGAATATGCTGTTTTAATTGCGCCAAAATACTCGGCATAATTTTCAATTCTGCGACATTTAAAAAGCCAATATGTATTTGATTATTTTTGGCTTGCGCCACGTGGCGAGCTGCGGCTACAGCTTGTTTGGCATTTTCTAGTGCTTGCTCTGCATATTTCAGAAAAGCCTGCCCTTCATCGGTCAGTAAGACTTTGCGAGCAGAACGTTCAAATAATTGCACCCCAACTTCTTGCTCTAAGTCTTTAATTTGCTGACTGAGCGATGGTTGTGCTGTAAATAGTTTTTCCGCTGCCTTAGTGAAACTCTGTTCTTTCGCCACCGTCACAAAATAACGTAAATGTCGTAATTCCATTCGCTTCACTCACACACTCACTACATCACCCGTGTCATGCAGTCAAAATACCAATAGATCTATAGTTTATATGAATATCCATTCTACTCGGAAAATCATTTACCTAGACTTCGGACTATTCCAAGTTTGCGCTTCACATACACATGGAGTTTTGTATGACACAGCAATTCGATACCGATGTTCTGATTATTGGCACAGGCCCTGCAGGTTCTACTTTAGGTTTGGCCTTGGCAAATTATGGTATTCAGGTTCAGCTTTTTACCCAATTTAATTGGTTAGCCAATAGTCCGCGTGCCCATATTACCAACCAACGTGCGATGGAAGTGTTACGTGACTTAGGCATCGAAGAACACGTTCTCGACATTGCCACACCTTGGGAACAGATGGGGGAAAGCCTCATCACCACAAGTCTTGTCGGTGAAGAAATTGCCCGTATGAGTGCTTGGGGCACGGGCGACGAACGTCATGGCGATTATATTAAAGGTAGCCCCTGTCCATTAGTCGATCTTATTCAACCGAAAATGGAAGCTTTGTTGGTAAAAAATGCGGCAGAGCGTGGTGCGATTTATAATTTTAATACTGAATATTTATCACATATACAAGATGAACATGGCGTAACAGCAACATTCCTTAATCGTATTACCCAAACTGAATTTAGCTTACGTGCCAAATATTTAATTGGTATGGATGGTGCGCGTTCTAAAGTGCTTGAAGAGCTTGATTTACCCCTCGAAGGGATCATGGCTCGTGCAGGTACGGTATACGTGACTTTCAAAGCAGATCTTTCACAATATGTGAAAAACCGCCCTGCTATTTTGCAATGGATTGTTAACCCTGAAGCGAGCTTTGGTGATTTGGGCATGGGCTTACTCCGTGCCATTACACCTTGGAATGAATGGATTATGGGTTGGGGCTTTGATATTTCCAAAGGCGAACCACAAGTCACCGAAGAGCAAGTTCGTGCGCGTTTAAATGCCTTTGTCGGTGCTGAAGTAGAAAATATCGAAATTCAAAAATTGTCTTATTGGTATGTGAACCAAACATGGGCAACCGAATATTCAAAAGGTCGTGTATTCTGCGGCGGTGATGCGGTGCATCGTCATCCACCATCAAGTGGCTTAGGTTCAAATACCTGTATGCAAGATGCCTTTAACCTCGGTTGGAAATTAGCGTATGCCATCAAAGGTTGGGCTACTCCTGCTCTACTTGATTCTTATACCACTGAACGTGCGCCTGTCGGCAAGCAAATCGTGGCACGTGCCAATCAATCTCGCTTTGACTATAAGCATCTCAAAGAGGTATTTGGTTTTGACCAAGGTATCACAACTCAAGCTCAAATGATGCAACGTATTTTTGCGGAAGATGAACAAGCTGCAGAAATTCGTCAAAAGCTATATCAAGCCTTAGAAATTAAAAACTTTGAGTTTAATGCCCAAGGTGTAGAGTTGAATCAGCGCTATACATCCAATGCGGTGATTGCTGAATCTGAAGATGAAATATTTGAGAAAGATGAACAACTTTACTTACAAGCGACCACACGTCCGGGGGCAAAAGTTCCACATACTTGGATTATTGATGCCAAAGGCGATAAGCAATCAACGTTAGATATTACTGGGCATGGTCGCTTTACCCTACTGACAGGTCTTTCAGGCAAAGGTTGGAAAACTACTACCGAATCTTTGAATCTACCTTATTTAGATGTGATTCAAATTGGTTCTCGTGAATACCGTGATGTGTATGGCACATGGAATGCGAAATCTGAAATCCATGAATCAGGTGCAGTATTAGTCCGTCCAGATGGTTATGTCGCTTGGCGATACCAAGACAGTACTAATGCTGCTTTTGATTATGAAAATACGTTGAAGGCTGTCTTAAAGCAGATTCAATTGGCTGTTTAATTAATAAAACCACCTTCGGGTGGTTTTATTAATTCAATACTTTAGGATTTTTCTTTCCTACAATGTTGTTTTTTTTCTACACCTATTTCAGCTTTATCTAACAACAAGACTAAATTTTGTGTTCGATGATTTTAACTTTTTGGCACAAAACTATTTTGACCATATCCATTTTTATAAACGCAAATCGACCAACTATATTTTGCTGGAAATATATGAATAAATTGCAAACTTTTCTCTGCAGAAAATGTAGCAATTCCTTCCTGTGTTTTTTTAATGTAGATTCAGTAAAAGACTTGCCTTGCCATGTTGTAAGATTTAAAAATACTTCTGCATCGTCCAACTTTTCATTTTGCTCATTGATAACAGTTATATTAATTTTCGGATGCTTCGTTTTTAAAATAGGAAAGCACCCACTTAACAATGTTGACGGAAACATAAAGCCTAAAAGTAAAAATATTTTTATATCTTTTAATAATACAAATTGTTTAAAGCTCATTATTAATTTTTGCAGTTTTTTAATTATGCATTAGTTTACATAAAAAACCGCCTTACAGCGGTTTAAACTGTTCAAATATTACATCTGTAAAGCATAACCCAAAACTAAAAACACCAACTGCAAACACACCACTGCACCAAAAAGCTTCCAGCCCTTTTTACGCAGCGCAGACTTATCCACTGCTGAATATTCTACTATTTTAATCATGTCATCACCTCATCATGAGTGTTGATACTGAACACGTTTAGTTATCCATCTTTCTTTTATCTTGCTGTCTTTTATCTTGCATAGTTATTGTGCATAAATTACACACCAGCATGTTTCCACAAATATAAAAGCAAAATCTAAACCAAGTTCAGTGGGAGAAATAAAAATTTAAAACCAACAAAAAACCACCCGCAGGTGGTTTAAAAAACGAAAGCGATTATATGTGTAAAAACAAGCATTCACAATAATTAATATATCTTTTGGTAAATTTTAACCATAAAAAAAGCCACCCGAAGGCGGCTCTTTTCTATGATTCATCTATGTAAGATTAACCAATAAATTTACGTGCATTACGGAACATACGTAACCAAGCACCATCTTGATCCCAATCTTCTGGTTTCCACGAATGCTGAATCGCACGGAAGTTACGTTCAGGGTGCGGCATCATAATCGTTGCACGGCCGTCTTTAGACGTTACACCTGAAATCGCTTCTGGCGAACCATTCGGGTTCATTGGGTAATGCTGCGTTGGGTTGCCTTGGCTATCTACATAACGCAAGATCACTTGATCGCCTGCATTCAATGCTGCAATGTTTTCCGCGCTAGCAACTACACGACCTTCACCATGTGCAACAGCGATAGGAAGAATCGAACCTTCCATACCTTCTAACAATACAGAATTTGATTTTTCAACGCGTACGTTAACTGCACGAGCTTCAAACATCTCAGATGTATTACGGTGGAAACGAGGCCAAGCTTCTGCGCCAGGAATAAGCGGTGCAAGCTGAGACAACATTTGGCAGCCGTTACAGATACCTAGAGAGAATGTTTCATCACGGTTGAAGAATTTCTCAAATTGGTCACGAAGTTTAGGATTGAACAATACAGATTTAGCCCAACCGCCGCCTGCACCCAATACGTCACCGTAAGAGAAACCGCCACATGCCACTAAGCCTTCAAAGTCATCAAGACTGATACGGCCAGCAAGCAAGTCGCTCATGTGTACGTCTACAGTGTTGAAGCCGACTTTATCAAATGCAGCAGCCATTTCTACATGACCGTTTACACCTTGTTCACGCAGAATCACCATGTTTGGACGGCGTTCATTGATGTACGGTGCTTCGATAGGCTCGTTCAAATCAAATGTTGGTTTTGCAATTAAACCTGCATGTGATTTGTCAGCAATCAACGCATATTCTTGATCCGCAGTTTCTACGTTGTCACGCAGACGTTGGATTTGATGAGACACTTCAGTCCATGCTTGCTGTAATTCAGCACGGTCTAAGCTCAAACCATTCACAGTTAAAGTATCTGTATCGTTTACAGTACCTACTACTGCAATTGCATCTTTAAGGCTAGACGCTGCAACTTCAGCTTCTAATGCAGCCCAATCCGCTTTGCTGATTTGAAGCACTGCACCAATTTCTTCTGCAAACAAGCTTGCAGTAGATTGATCTTCAAGTGCTGCACCTAGGCGTGAAGCGAACATCATTTCTGCAACAGTTGCCAATAGACCGCCATCACCGATGTCATGGTAAGCCTTGATTAGACCACGGTTGTTCCAGTCTTGAACCAATGCAAAGAATGCTTTGAAGTCATCGAAGCTGTCTACGTCAGGTGTAACAGAACCGATTGCTTTATAAACCTGAGCAAGGATCGAACCGCCTAGACGGAATTGACCTTTAGAAAGATCGATACGTACCAGTACAGACTCGATGTTTTTAAGTTCAGGTGTAAGTGTTTTGCGAACATCAGTCACAGGTGCAAATGCTGTGATCACGCCTGACATTGGAGAAGTTACAGATTTGTCTTCACCTTCGTCATTCCAAGTGGTACGCATAGACAATGAGTCTTTACCTACTGGAATTGCGATACCTAGTGCAGGACACATTTCCATACCGATGGCTTTAACACCTTCGAATAGCGCTTGGTCTTCACCTTGTTGACCTGCAGCAGCCATCCAGTTTGCAGACAATTTAATGTCGCTGATCTGGTCGATTTTTGCAGACATGATGTTCGAAATTGATTCTGCTACAGATAAACGTGCAGACGCCGCAGGATTTAACAACGCAACTGGTGGACGTTCACCCATTGCCATTGCTTCACCTGTATAACCGACAAGGCTCGTCGTTGTTACCGCAGCATCCGCTACAGGCACTTGCCACTTACCGACGAACTGATCACGTGCAACCATACCTGTAATCGAACGGTCACCAATGGTGATCAAGAACGATTTAGATGCAACTGTTGGATTTTTAAGAACGCGGTAAATCGCATCTTTCAAATCTGTGACAGTTTCAGCAGTGAAATCATCGCCTTTACGTTCAATTGTTTCATATGAACGGCTCATACGCGGTGTACCGCCAAGCATCACTTGCATTGGCATATCCACAGCTTTGTTTTCAAACAATGGATCGTTTACTGTCAATTGACGTGCTTCAGTTGCTTCACCAAGTACGGCGAATGGGCAGCGTTCACGTGCACACAGTGATTCAAACAATTCTAAAGAGCTTGGACGAATTGCCAATACATAACGCTCTTGTGCTTCGTTCGACCAAATCTCCATCGGAGACATGCCTTTTTCCAGTGATGGAATTTTACGAAGATCAAGGATTGCACCTAACTCGTGATCGTTCACAAGTTCAGGCATTGCATTTGAGATACCGCCCGCACCCACGTCATGTACAGATACGATTGGGTTATGGTCTTCCATGCGCCAGCATGCATCAATCACTTCTTGGCAACGACGTTCCATTTCTGGGTTTTCACGCTGTACAGATGCGAAGTCTAGGTTTTCACCTAACTTACCGCTGTCTACAGAAGACGCAGCACCGCCACCTAGACCGATCAGCATGGCAGGACCGCCAAGTACGATTAAAAGATCGCCCGGTTGGATTGCATCTTTTTCTACATGGTCAGGACGGATGTTACCGTAACCGCCGGCAATCATAATTGGCTTATGGAAGCCTTTTACGTCGCCATTTACATTTTGTTCAAACGTACGGAAGTAACCATTTAAAGCAGGACGACCGAATTCGTTGTTAAACGCAGCGCCACCCAATGGGCCTTCAATCATAATTTGAAGCGGAGATGCCATACGAGACGGCTTGCCGTAGTTTTCTTCCCAAGGCTGTTCAAAGCCAGGAATGTTCAAGTTAGAAACAGTGAAACCTGTTAAACCTGCTTTTGGCTTACCGCCACGGCCAGTTGCGCCTTCATCACGGATTTCACCGCCTGAACCTGTCGCAGCACCCGCAAATGGCGCAATTGCTGTCGGATGGTTATGCGTTTCCACCTTCATTAAGATGTGAGCAGCTTGGCTCTTATATTTGTAAACGTGCTGACCTGTTTCTTCGTCTTTTTTCGGATAGAAACGTTGCGTGTCAAAGCCCACGATCACTGATGCGTTGTCTTTATATGCAGACAAAACGTCATCTGGAGATTCTTTATAAGTGTTTTTAATCATTTGGAACAATGACAATGGCTGAACTTCGCCATCAATTGTCCATTCTGAACCAAAGATTTTATGACGGCAGTGCTCAGAGTTTGCTTGAGCAAACATCATCAATTCGATGTCATGCGGGTTACGGCCAAGCTTGTTAAACGCTGCAACTAAATAATCAATTTCTTCGTCAGATAGTGCAAAACCAAACTCAGAGTTTGCTTTCACTAAAGCTTCTTTGCCTTGACCTAAAATATCAATTGCATTTAACGGCTTTGGCTCAGTTTCTGAGAACAATGCAGTCGCTTCTTCAATTTGATTGAAAACGCTTTCTGTCATGCGGTCATGCAATGCCAATTTTACTTCTTCAGAAACAGCATTTACGCCCTTCAAAGTAAATAAAACACCGCGTTCAAGGCGATGAACCGGTGTATTACAGTTGGCGAAAATGTCAGTTGCCTTCGACGACCACGGAGAGATTGTCCCAACGCGTGGCGTCACTAATATTTGGACTTCATCACTTGCTGGCTGGCGCAATTCAAAAGATTGACCATCGTTAAGCAGCTGTAAAGCAGATTGCTGTTGCTGTTCGCTGAGCGTTTGGTCAAATAGATAGACCAATTGGCTTTCAATTTCCTGAACAGAACTAATCGAAGATAGACGTGTTAATAGTTGCGTTTTCTTAAAAGAAGAGTGTGCTGGTGCACCGGCCACGATAAACATGCTGATTTTGGCTCCACGGGCTGGTCTTTTGAACCAAGCCGCAATGTGACTTGAAGAGAGCGCATATTCTACTGTGTATTGGTGAAATCAGCTAGATGGGAAAAGCATTTTCTGTTCGAGAATGGCACAAGATTTTTTAAATTTTGTTTTTATTTTCAGTCAAAAAGATTGAATACAGCAGTGCAGCTTAGCACAAAATAAATTGTAAAAAACATTAATCGAAAATTAATATCAAATTTAGAAGGCTCTAGACTAGCAGAATAGATATGTTAGTCTAGAATCATGATAGAAAACAGTAAATTAAGTCACTATAAGATTAAAAAAATTATTCAGTGCTTTTGCATTGATATTCCTGCTTCTAAAACAGC